>VGYV01000326.1 GCA_016872855.1 Planctomycetota bacterium | reverse complement strand
GAACTCAGTCACCAGCACCCTCTGGCATGACCCGCTTCGGCTTGCCGCGCGTTCGAGCGACCTCTATGCCCTCAGCCCAGCGCCAGGACGGGTTTCGGACAACCATTGCCAGACGGTTCGGGACCGGGACACCTGGGCGATCTACAAGCTGTGGACGAACTGGCAGGCCCCCGTGGACCTGCGGCTGGAGGTCCGAGGCGGATACCTGTATCGCCGTGGCAGCTTCGCGCGCCTCAGCGAGGCCGGCGCCTGCACAACCGCCAGCTCCCCGGACACGCGACGAAAGGGCCAGAGCGAGGAGATCGCCTTGAGGATTCGGGCGGCGGACAAGCAGGCCACCGGCTACCAGCTAGCCATTACCCTCCCTGACGCGACGATGGAGGCATCGCTCAAGGACTTCTACGCCTCGGTCCTCAACGGCGGAGCCGTGAACGACCAGAAGGGGTTCGACTTCGGCAACGAGAGCGACGGCTGGTACTACGCGGGGTCGAGCTGGATGTATGGCCTCGCCCTCGCGGCGGGCACGCCGGCCGCAGGGCAGTCCTCCGCTTACCCCTACGACGCTGCCCTAGCCTTCCGCGAGCACCTCGCGCACATCCTGAGCGTGGTGGACAAGGAGGGGCGGGCGCACTTCGGCTACAACCAGGGCGGCGAGTGGGTGGACGACAACCTGCACACGATCATCGGCGCCCGCGCCTACCTGTTCCACAGCGGCGACCTGGCCTTCGTCCGCCAGGCCATCCCCTCGCTGGAGCGAATGCTGGGCTATTTCGTCAGGCGGCGGAACGAGCGCGGCCTATTCCGCCTCGACGCCGCGGGCGCTCACTGGTACTACGACGCCATCAACACCAGCGGCGTGAACGGCTACTACAACGCCTTCTTCTACAAGGCCGCCAGCGACCTGGCGGAGATGGAGGAGGCGGCGGGCCGCATCGAGAAGGCCCGGGAATACAGGGAGCTTGCGCAGTCGCTCAAGGCGGCGTTCAACGCCGTCCTGTGGAAGGAGGACGCGCCCGGCGGGCCGCGCTATCTCGACTGGATAGACGCGCAAGGGAAGGAGGTGGCCTACTTCTGCGACCTGTGCCAGTGGCCGCCTATCGCGGTGGGGATCGCCTCGGCGGAGCAGGCGCGGAAAATCGTTGCGACGGCCGACGCCCGAATCGCGCAGCTTGAGAAGGAGCACGGCTACCAGGGCTTCGCCGGCCTTTCCGCCCTCTGGCCCGTGCCGGCCGCCCTCAATCCACACGGCTGGCAGGTCTTCGGGACGTATATGAACGGCGGCAGCCTGCTGTGCCAGACCTACTGGGAGGTCGTGGCCCGGGCACGCGCCGGCGATGCGGAGGGTGCGCACCGCCGCCTCAAGCTCTTCGCCCAGCGCGCTGCCGAAACCAGTTGGGCGGGTGACAACGCGGCCAACATCAAGGGCGAGATGAAGAGCGGCGATGCCGAACCCTACCTTGCCGACATGGTCGTCGTCCCAGCCGCTGCGGTCCACGGCATCCTGGGCATCGAGCCGTCCTGGGACCGCTTGGAGGTCACCCCCCGGCTGCCGCGTGGCTGGCAGCGCGCCGAGGCCGAGGTGCTCTACAAGGGGCGGCGCCACCGCGTGACCATCGAGGGCGGCAAGGCGCGAGTGCAGCCCCTCGAACAGGCCATTGCCCTGCCGCTGCTGTGGGTGATGGACTTCAACCTGCGCACGAGCTTCGACGCAGCCGCAACCGCCTCGGGCGTGGACTTGGCGGGGCCGTATGGCGGTTCGGCGACCCTGAAGCCGATCGTGCCTTCGGGCACCTACCAGAGCCCCATCTGCGACTGGACCGTGCCGGCGGCGCCCACGGGATTGACCGTGGCTGCGGAACTGAATGGTGGCCGCGTTGCCGCGACGGTCGAGACCTCGGACGACGGGTTCCAGACGACCCTCGGTCGCTCACAGCTCGACATCCGTGACGGCGTGAATGCCTATACGCTGGACGCCCGGCTGGGACCTGGTCGAATGGTGCGCGTCCGCTTCGAGCTGGCGCGCGGCAAGGAAGGCGGCTCTTCCCCCGTCCTCGACGCCTTCCGCATCGCAGCCAAGCCTGCAGAGTAGGGACGGCCCGCGAAACACGCGAAAGGACGCGAAAGAACACGAAGCCAAGAGGGGTTCGGTCTCAGACCCCCTCTTGGTTTCCCGCCTTCTTTTCGCGCTGTTTCGCGTGTTTCGCGGGCTCCCCTTTCCGGAAGATGGCGATGTTCTGGTGGACGATGTTGGGGACGTAGACGTTGGGATAGCCGTAGGGGCGGACGCGCGCGCCCGTGGCGTACCAGACCTTCATGCCCTTGAGGATGTAGCCGCCGCGCTCGATCCGCTCGGCAATGTGGTAGGTGGCAGGTATGTAGCGGCCGCCCTGGTAGGAGTCGCGGATGATGACGGCCAGGTAGCCGCCCTCGTGCAACAGGGGATACGTGAGGGCGAAGGCGCGCTCGATGGCGTCGTAGAACTCGGCGAACGTGGCCAGGTTGCGGAAATCCGCCGCGTCATCCGAATACCTATCGAAGTCAGTCTTGCGGTGCTGGATGTCGTAGACGCCGTCGCACATGGTCTTCTCGAGGGCGATGGAGTAGGGCGGGTCGGTGGCGATGAAGTCGAAGGTTCGGCCTGCGGCGGCCAGCTCGGGCAGCACGGCAAGGCAGTCGCCGACGAGTGTCTCCTGCCCCTCGATCCCCTCTTGCTCGCACACCCGGCGGTAGATGTCAATCCAGCGCGGGTTGATCTCAATGCCGGTGGCCTTGCGGCCGCATAGCGATGCGCCGAGGAGGGTGCCGCCCACGCCCGCGAACGGGTCGAGCACGCTCTGGCCCGGCTTGGTGAAGAACTCGATGATGTGTTGCATCAGTTGCGGCGGCTTGTTCCCCCCCTGCTCGCGCCGCAGCTTGTGCCCGAGCACGTGCGGGTAGCTGGTGCGGAGCACCGACTTGGTGAAGAAGAGCCACTCGTTGCCCGTCAGGGCATTGAGCTTGTTCTTCGGGTGGACCGACGGCGGCTTGAGGACGACTGGCTTCTTTTCGGCCGGATTCTTCGGCATGCGGGGCATACTCCTCTGCGAGGTGGCGGCATGCTACCGGGAGCGGGTGGGTCTGTCAACCAACGTTGCTTGCAGGGCCGCCGCCGAATCGTAGAATGGTGGCACCAAGAGCGTGTGAAGCAGTGACCGAGTTTGGAGTGCGGGCTTCAGCCCGTGGCCGCCGGACACGGCCTGAAGGCCGCACTCCAAACATCCGCTTCCACAGAAGCGAGGCACTGGGCTCATTGTCTTGGACGCTCTTGGAGTCGAGTGAGGGCAGCGTGGCGAAGCAATCGCAGGATGCGGGCGACATGTGGCGGCGCGTGGACGAGCTGGTGGAGGGCCTGGACCTCGCGGGCGATGTGGCCGCGGCAGCGGAGCAGGTGGCGGCTCTTGGCCGCGAGGCAGTCGCACACCTTGCCCGAACCGCGCTAGGGCGGACGGGTGTCCGCCGGGAGAGGGCCGCCGCGCTGCTCGGCTGCCTGACGGGCCAGGCGGCACGCTGGGCGTGCCGCGAGGTCGAGCGTCAGATCGAGACTCGTCCGCTCAACCCCACCGAGCACATGTGGGTGATGGCGCTCCTGCGCCGCCTGGACGAGGCGGCCTCGGGCACCGGCACGGCGGCCGCGGGTCCCGACCTCGCCGATCCCCTGCTCGACGACGAGACGGAGCTGCTCCTCTGGCGCGACGAGTTTGCCGCGCTCGGCCACGCTGAGCAGCAGTCGATCCTCGCCCCTATCCTCCAGGACGGCAACCCGGCGTTCCTGCGGCTGCTTGAGACGGCGCTGGGCCTCCAGATAGCCGCGGTGGACGGGGCGATTGCCGACGGGCTGGCGCGCTTCGCCACGTCCGAGGCGCTCCCGCTGCTGCGCGAGCTGCTGCGGCGGCCCGACCCCGTGGTGCGCAAGCGCGCCCGCGCCTCGCTCGCCGCCCTCGAACGCCAGGGGGTGGACATCCGCGGCGTGTTCGTGGCCGCCGCGGAATCGGTCGAACCGGTCCGCGCCGCGCTCGCCTCCGTGCCCCAGGGCGACGGGCGGATGGCCGTCATTGTGGCACGCGGTCACACCGCTTCCTGCGTCCGCTTCGCAGCCGTCGTCCTGGACCCCGTCGAGGCCGGCATTGCCAACGTTTGGGGCGAGTCGGGCATCACCGAGGCCGAGTTCAGGGACCATCTGGCCGACTACACGGAGACGACGGAGCAGCGCCTCGTGAACGTGGACCTGGCGACGGCCCAGGCGCTGGTGGCCGCGGCCGAGGACTACGCGCGGAGACAGGGGCGAACGCTCTCGCCCGACTACCTGGTGTGGCGGCGGTGCTTCGGCCGGCCGAAGCAGCCGGTGGCTCTCCCCATCGTCTTCGGCCCGGCGTGCTCGAGGTGCGGCGCCCGGCTGCGGAGCGGCGACCTGTTGCGCGGCGGCGTCATCGCGGGCAGGGCCGCCCTGTGCGCACGATGCGCTGCCGGGCCGCTCGCCTGCGTCGCCTGCGGCCGGCCCCTGAACCGCCGCACCGACGACGCTCTGGCGCGCCCGAGCGCCAATGGCGCCAGGGTGGAGTTCCTCTGCCGCCGTTGCGGCCGCGGCAACGGCGGTTGAGCTGAGCGCCTCCCGAAAAAGACACCCGCTGTCTTTTTCGGCTCATCCAACGCTAGCAGCATCATAAGTGCCAGTCTATCAATCAGTTAGGCCTGGTCACGCCGGTGTCAACAGAAAAAAGACAGCGGGTGTCTTTTTCGGGGACATGGGGCTAGTGCGGTCGGCGGGGCCAAAAAAAGGCCAGAAGGGGCACCCCCGCCAGGCTTGTGGTGTCCCATCTGGCCTACTTCGCGCTTGGCGACGAGGGTCGCCAAGCTACGGACAGCGCCCGCACACCGTCCGCCCCGGTCGCGCCTTGGGAAGGGATCAGGCACAAGGCATCGCCGAGCGGCGGCGTCTGCGGGACCGTCCGCTTACTAAGCTATAGCGAGAAGCAAACGCCATGCCGGCCGGGGGAGGCCGCGCAGGGAAGTCCCGCTGGCCATAAGTGCTTGCAGACACAGGCGTTGGGGCGCCGCACCCTCCGCCCCCGGTGTGGCCGGCAGGGGCGGGGCGGACGCCTCTGTTGCGAGTCGTCAACACCCCCCGCGGCCCGCGCCGGGCCGATTCGACACAAGTGGTGGTTCTGATATGACTTATGGCATGATGCTGATCGGCAACATGCGGTGCGGCCAAATCAACATTCTCGTCACCCACGGCAGGGGATTGGCCGACCGCGCGCTCGACGACCCAATGTATGCCAACTCCTGTCGCGCACGTTGGCATAGATTGGTGGCATAGATTGGGTGGCAGAAGGGAGGGCCTACTGCTTGGGGGCGCGCTTCCGTCGCCGCGCCAGAGCGGCCAGGGGGTCGCCGGCCTTGATGGGGGCAGGGAGGGGATCTGTGGGACGTAAGGAGGGCGGAACCTGGGGCTCGGGGGTGGCGGGGGTGGGCTTGGGCTCGCCGCGGGCGATCGCCTTGTCGTGGCGGAGCTTGCGGAAGACGCGGCGGGCCACGTCGGCGTTGGTGAGGGTGCGGCGGTCCTCGGGGGCGGGGAAGGCGGTCTCGACGTCGTGCTCGATGGGGTGGACTGGGTGGGGGAGGAGGGGTTCGCGGGCGTGGTCGAGGCGGCGGCGGAGCTGTCGCTCGATTGCCGATTGCCGATTGCAGATTGCAGATTTCAGAGCCGAGGGAGCGCTGTCCGGTTCGTCGAGGTGGGTGCAGTCGCCGAGGAGGTGTTCCAACATGAAGAGCGTTGCCTTCTTTGAGGGAATGGAGCCTTCGCCGCGCTCGACGTTCCAGGTGACGTCCTGGCGAAGGGGCTTGCCGACGCAGCAGGGGCAGCCGTCGGGGCAGTCGCACTTGCGAATGTGGTCGAGGACGGCGGGCATGAGGCGGCCGGCGAGCTCGTAGGCGCGCTCGGTGAAGCCGAGGCCAAGGGGGTAGCGCTCGTAGACGAATGTGGCGTTCCAGGGGGCGTTGATGGCGCCGACGGTGTGGGAGAAGTCGAGGGTCTCGCAGCGGACGAAGAGGGGGAGGACCTGTCGGGTGGCGTAGCCGATGCCGCGGCAGCCGGCGTGGGGATCAATGTCCTGCGCCAGCGCGCGGCGGCAAAGCTCCTCGGGCGGGACGAGCCAGAAGGCGTGGGTCTCGAAGACGAAGGTCGGCAGGTCAAGCGGGTGCCGCGAGATGGCGTCGAGGGTGTAGAAGTGGATGCGTTCGTAGCCCCAGGTGTGGAAGTGGGTAGTGACTTCGCCAAAGCAGAGGCGGCCGGTGCCGAAGGGGCGCTCGCGGAGCTGGTGGTCAATGTGATGAACGTCCGTGCCGCCGAGGGGCTGGGTGTAGTAGTCAACGTCCACCTTGCGGACGCGGGCGACGCACCGCTCCAGGTCGAGGTTCTCGACGAAGAAGGTGTCGCCCTGGTGGAGGTAGATGGCTTCGGGGTGGACGTAGACCGGGGCGTCGAGCTTGGGCATTTCGCCGATGATCTGCTCGGTCGTGGCGTCCACGACCATCAAGTTGCGGTCGTCCATCGCGCGGAGCGAGACCTCGTGCTGTGGGGTCTCGGGGGCGCTGTGGTGCCAGGAGGCATGAGCCTTGTCGTGGAAGACCTTCTTCTGGCTTTCGAGGACTTCGAGGGCGATTGGGGCGGCTGGGCCGAAGCGACCGACCTCGGGGTCGTGCAGGGGCAGCTCGTGGGTCGCGCAGCGGAGATGGCTGACGACGATGTGCGGGTTGTTGGGTTCCAGCACGCCTTCCTCGATGGGGCGGCCGAAAAGGTAATCAGGGTGCCGCATCACGTATTGGTTGATCGCGGTGTCGAGGCCGACGAGGATGACGAGGGCCGGCCTGTCGCGTCGGCCCGCTCGGCCCGCCTGTTGGAAGAAGCTGGCGAGGGTGCCTGGGTAGCCGACGATGAGGCTGGCCTCGAGGGAGCCGACGTCAATGCCCAGCTCCAGGGCGCGGGTGGAGCTGACGCCGAGGAGTTCGCCGCTGAAGAGCTTGGCCTCGATCTCGCGGCGTTCGGCGGGCAGATAGCCTGCGCGGTAGGGCGTCACCTTGTCGGCCAGCGGCGAGCCGAGGCGTTCGAGCGATTCGCGCACGTAGCGATAGATCAGCTCGGCCGTGACCTTGGCCTTCGAGAAGGCGATGGTCGGTGTGCCGGCGAGGACGAGCGCGGTCATCAGCTCCTGCGCCTCGACATTGGCGGAACGCCGCGAACGCCACTGCGTGGTGCGGATGACGGGGGGGTTCCACAGCACGTAGGTGCGGGGGCCGGAGGGGGAGCCATCGTCATTGATCAGACTGATCGGACTGATCCGACGGATCGGACCGATCTCATTGCGGCCAAGAAGGCGCGAGGCCACCTCCAGGGGATTGGCCAGCGTGGCGGAGCAGGCGAGGAATTGGGGGCGCGAGCCATAGTGGGCGCACACGCGGTCGAGCCGGCGGAAGAGGTTGGCGACGTTGGCCCCGAAGAGGCCCGTGTAGGTGTGAAGCTCGTCCACGACGATGTGCGTGAGGCGTGCGAACACGCCCGCCCAGCGAGGGTGCTGGGGCAGGATGCCGGCGTGGAGCATGTCGGGGTTCGTGATGATCACGGACGCCTTGTCGCGGAGCCGGCGGCGATGGTTGGCGGGCGTATCGCCGTCAATCACACCCACCGTAACCTCCCGAAGGTTTGAAACCTTCGGGAGGTTAGGACGCGGGAGGTTAGCGTGACGCAGGGCGCGCTCAAAGACGCGAAGCTGGTCCTGCGACAGGGCCTTAGTGGGATAGAGGGCGAGGATGCGAGCATCGGGGTCGCGCTCCAACTGCTCGACGATGGGGAGCAGATAGCAGAGCGTCTTGCCGCTGGCCGTCGAGGTCGTCACCAGAAAGTCGCGGCCCGCTCGGGCGAGGTCGAGGGCCTGCGCCTGATGCGAATAGAGCCGCTCGATGCCCATCCCCGCGAGCATTCGCGCGCAGGCGGGCGACAGCGGCTCCTGCGGCTCGGCGTACCGCGCCTCGCGCCCCGCCACGCGATGCACGTGCACGATCTGGCCGCGGTAGTCAGCGGAGGCCTGCAATTGGTTGAGGAAGTCGTCGAAGTCCAAAGGCTTTCTCGGCAATGTGCGGCGCCCGGACGCGTGACCCGTGACGCGTGACTGGACAGGACGCGACCTCCTAACCTCATTCCGGAAGGTCGTCAAGGGAGACGAAACGGCCTTCGCGGATGTCCTTCCGTGCCTTGGCGATTCGGCGAAGGAATCTCTCGTCGTGTTCGAGGCGGTAGTCGAACCAGTCGTCCTCATCGCGGAAGCCGATGACCAGGGGCGGCGGGGCGGCCGTGGCGGGTGATGAGCACGCCGTCCTTCTCGGCTTCGCGGATGATGCGGCAGATGTCGTTCTTGGCTTCCGCCATCGTGCGGGTCTTCATTCTGGCACCCGTGGTGTCATGGCGTCATGTAGCGCTTGCTGCGGCAGGCTCGTAGTGCAGCACGATCAGTTGGCTGGCGCGCAGCGGGGCCGTGGCGTAGGTGCGGCCATGGTCGTCGGAGAACTCGACCTCGAAGACCCAAGGGTCCAGCAACTCGACGACGGTGCCGACCTGGCCCCGCCTGAGGCCGCGGGATGGCACATCGGCGGCGAGGGCTACCACGTCCAGAAGCGAGATCTCTTCGTTCATCGCATCGTCCTCCGTTCAGAGAACGTAACAGCTCACCAGACGCGGGAAGCTCTCGCCAGTGCGAACGATCCACAGACTTCGCACGCGGCCGCGCCCGCGCGGCCCTGCCACCCAAGATTCTACCACATATCGTTCCCCGTGTGCATCCCTTTCCACCAGACGGCAGTGCTGGTTGCACGCTGCGAGCAGAAGGGCGTCCCGCAGGTCCTCGGCTTCGTCTCGGGTAATGCCCAGGACAGAGGCGAACATCCTTGCCTTGTGGCGACCCCTTGGATGCTCGGGATCGAGACAGTAGTCGGTCAGCTTGCGCAGATCGACGAACGCGTGCTCAGTGTGGGGGAGCTTCATTGTGGCCTTGCCCTGGAACAACGCCGATCAGGGTCGGACGCCGCCCGTAACGCTTCAGAAGGCCGTGGGCTTCTGGGCGCGGTAGACCGGGCAGTAGCGGTAGTAGGCCTCGAGGCAGAGGACGGCCATGGCGGTGGCGTAGACGCGGCCGGCCTGCCTCGCCCACAGGTGGTTCGCGGGGTCCCAACTCCCGCGGATGAAGAGGCCCTTGGCATCGGCAATCTCGTGGACCTGGCACTTGACGAGTGGGTCGCGGAATGCCTTGTTCCACTCGGCCCAGTGCTCGCCGCCCATCTGGAACATGGCGAGGGTGGAGTAGTAGGTGTAGTAGAGGTCGCCCACGAGGTGGTCCTTGCCGGTCCCTGGGCCGACTTGGGGGTCGTTCTGCTGGTGCTGGCGAAGCCAATTGGCCGCGGCGAGGATATCGGCGTCGTCGCCGCCGAGGAACTGCCGGGCGAGCATGCCCGCCGCCGTCATTGCTGGGGTGGGGTTGGGCGTCGAGACGAGGTAGGCG
>VGYV01000325.1 GCA_016872855.1 Planctomycetota bacterium | reverse complement strand
GGGGCCAGTCCCTCCCTTGCCAAGGCTAACACGCCAACTGCCGCTTAAGGAGTCTCACGTGGCCCCCCGTTCGATCCAGAATCGTGGCGAGTTATTTAGCTCTTCCAGACCCAGCCCTCTTTGCAGGAGTGCCAGATGAAGTGGTACGGCGCTGGGTGCAGTACCTCTACGTATGGCCAAGGACGAAGCCCGGCCTCCCGCGCCTGAACCACCACGTGTTCAGTCTCTACGATCCGTTTGCGAAACGGACCACTTTCCCCGCGGGCCTGAGGTTCTGCGTGAATTCGCACGTTGGCTGTGCGCACTCGTGCCAGTACTGCTATGCACGCAACTACATCAGAAACCCGGAGATGCCGCGAAGGAAGGAAGGCTTCCTGGCCAGCGCGAGGCGCGACATCAGGGATCTCAACGAACTCAAGCTCGGCCCTGTCCCTCTGCACATCTCCAACAGCACGGATCCATTCCAGGAGCCGCTGGAGCGCGACTGCGCCCATACGCTGGGGCTCCTGAACCTTGTCAGGGCGAACAGGCAGCTCTTCTCCACGGTGACGGTCTTGACCAAGAACGCGCGGATCGTAGCAGAGCCTGAGTATGCCGGGGCGCTGGCCTCGCTCATGCCCTGCCAGGTCGAGGTTAGCGTCGCGTTCTACGACGAGACGCACATGCGAACCTTCGAGCCCGGCGCGCCGAGCATTGCTTCCCGACTCGACGGGATAGCCCGCCTGCGCCACGCCAACATCCCCGTGAGCTTGAGGATCGACCCTCTGTTCCCGAGGGAGCCGTTGCCTGGTGCTCTCTGGCCGAAACCCCGACTGGAAGACTACGGTCTCAAGCACACACAGTCGCTGGACGAGATCGAGGCCCTGATCCGGTTTGCTTCACAGGTTGGCTGCCAGAGGGTCATCGTCTCGCCCCTGAAGGTCCCGGTCGGCCGCTACGCATCCCGCGCCTTCAGGGACACCTTCAAGGAACTCTACGCCGCGCCGTTCGGCGGGCGCCCGCGAACGCGATCATTCGCCTGGCGTCTGTCCGATGAGTACGCCCGCGAGACCCTCATCGGCGAGGTCAGCGCCCTGGGACAACTCCACGGCATGCGCGTCGTAACCTGCTGGTCAAACCTGGTGGGCACCAGATGAGCACCGACAATTCCGATCACCAAGGGATGGCTGACACTGCAAGGAGGACAACGCCGGTGCTGAGCGAACGTGATGCCGAGCTGAGGGAGCCTGATGCCGAAGCCATTCGGCAGTTGGGCTCAGAGAAGCACGCCGAGCCCGGGGGCTCGGAAATCTGCGGCCCATTGGCGGGCCATCCCCAATGCCGCTCCAACCGCACGGGCCCATTGGGGGCGCCCACCCTCGTGGTGATGCTCCCGAACGGGTCATCGAACACGAAGGGCGACGGGCGGGCCGATACCTCTGCCCTGCTGGCGCTCGGGCGCGCGTGCCCAGTCGGCTACGGCCCCGGCGAACGCGAGTATTTCCCCCGGCTTCCTGGCGCCCCGCACATCCAGTTCCTGGTGGGCCGACCCCAGGACGCGCCGGCCTTGGCTGCCAGAGGGTGCATCGACGTCTTCCTGGCCTTTGGGGACATGGTCGACGAGGCGCGAGAGGCCGGCCTGTCGGGCGTTGAGCTCCTGCTGGAACTGCCTCACGGCCTCGTCGAGGTCGCCATGGTGGCTCGGCAGGAAGCCCGGTTCTCGACGATGGCTGGCCTCCTGTCGACCGCTGCCACGCCCATTCGATGCGTCTCTGAAACCCCCTTCCTCGCAAGAAAGGCGCTCTACCAGGAGGACGCCTACAAGGCGCGGTTCTGGCCTCTCCCGCCGGCCATCGAACTGCACGGAATGGCCATCGCGCCAGGCTGCGAATCGGTGCGCGTCGCGTGGTCGGCGGGGAGCTGTGAGCCCCACGTCTCCGCGGGCTTCTCTGATTGCGCGGTCGTCGTCAAGGCGACGGGCGGCACGATTCGGCAGTGCGGCCTGAAGATCATCAAGACACTGGGCGCGTACAGGCCTGGGCTCTACTGCCGGGCCGGCGTGCGGGAAGACCCATCCTTGGCGGCGCAGCTCGGCTGGTTCGTCCAGCGCCTCGAAGTCGCCATAGGCCGATGGGAGGAATCCCGTCCGCCGGCCCAGCTCGGCCTGGAGTTCCGTTGAGGGTAGACGCATGACCCCAGCACACAGTGTTTTGGCAGCCGCCCGCCGCACCACGGGCAGATGAGGAGAGTGACTGATGATCGGCGCCAGCGACAGCGTTGCAGCCGGCGGGAGGACGGCGGCGGTGCCGGCAGGGGCCATGGGGCTCCCCCCGTCGCCCTCCGGCCTGGCCGACATCCGCCCTCCCCTGAACGCATCGGGTTCTGAGGAACTCCGCGCCTGGGGGTGCAGCGGCATCTCAGCGGGAGTGACCTACCGCGGCGGGGGAGAGGGCCAACGGCGAACTTCGTAGTGAGGACTGGAGAACGAACATGGAGCCAAACCCTGAAGCCGTGGCGGCAGCAGTCGCAGGGGGGCTGGCCATCGTCTTCCTCATCTGGGCGGTCAGGGCCTCCGCCAGCGCCTCGATGAGGCGGGAGGAAGTCAGGCAGCTTCGCACCGCGATGGCGGACCGCGACTGGACGATCAACGAGCTGAGGAGGCGCCTGGCAGCGATCAGCGCTGGGCTCGGCGGGCTGGAAGGAGGCATCGCCGACCTCGAGCGAAGCGCGGCCAGAGGGCCGAACCAACTCAGGTTGAGCCCAGACGGGCGGCTCCTGGAGGTCCCGCAATGATTGACGACTGGTTCGCTCCCCTCCGCGGCCTGATCGATGTGGCTCACATCGAGCGTACCGTGCGCCTGCTGGTGGTCGGCGGCGGCCGTGTCGGGCTTTCCTTCATCCACACCGCAATTGCCCATGGCGTCAGGTGGGTAAGGGTAATTGAGCCTGACTGGACTGAGAGCCGTAACTACGCGAGCGGTTTCCCCGAGGCCGCGGTAGGGTCTCGGAAGATCGACTTCCTGCGCGAGCACCTGCTCAGGTACAGCAGCCGAATCTCGTTCGAGGGAGCGTCGGTCCGCCTCACCACCGCCTCGATGGAACCGTTCCTTTCCTGGCTGCCGCGCTCCTCGCACGTGGCGCTGTTCCTAGACAGCTTCGAGGTGGCCTCGGCCCTTGCAAGGATGGCCTACAGGCAATGCCCCTGCCTCTACGCAGCGGTGTTCGAGAACGGCCGCACTGGCGAGGCGGCGTGGTCACTCGGCGGACAGACCCCGTGCCTTGAGTCCACCGTCAGGCTCTCGGAGAAGCGCGGGGCTCGCGGTGGGCAGACGGCGCTGGTGGACGTCCTGAGCACCGTGAACGTCTCCGTGAGGCAGCTCCTGGGCCTCGCGCTCGCGGGGCGCCGCGGCTTCGAACTCTTCGCGCCTTTTGTCCGGCCGCGTTTCCCTCTTGCAGTGGTGGTCAACCGCCCTGGGGGGTTCGCTGAGACGGGGAGTCCCGACATGCCATCAGGGGTGAGGTTGGTCGAGGTGGTCGATGTGAACGGCCGCGGCCCAACCTGCCCCACGTGTGCGGGCTATCGCCCGTAGAGAGGAGCGTGCCATGAGGCCAGCGGTCTTGTCCAGGGTTCCTTCAATGGAACCTCCTGTGATGGCGGAGAATCCGAGGCCCAGCCGCCTGCGGGCGGCGCTCGCGGACCTCCGTTCGCTCACGAGCGAGCCGGAGGGGAGAGCGCCAGGCCGGGCCGCAGTGCCGGCGTACGGCGACGAGATGGCGGCGCCCGTCAGCGCCCCGCGCGTCATCGAACGGCCAGTCGAGGGGATCAACTGACCTGGCGGCCGGAAGGGGCGGGCCCGCGCCGCCCCTTCTCCGGCCGTGCCTGGAGACAACAGATGAGAAAAGACGAGGTGCTGCGTCTGAGACGAGACGCCGGAGGCGGGACCAGGCAAACGACCGTTCGCTACGTCGGGGGCCTGGCCTCCGACGACGGTGTGGCCTTCGAGAAAGAGGATGTCCAGTTTGAGGAAGACGATGGGTTACGGACGGTTGAGTGGATAGGGACGCGCTTCTGCGATTGCGGGTCGATCATCGACGGCAAGGAGGCCGCCATCACGGGGCGCTGTTCTCATCCCGGCTGCACGGCATTGACCTGCTCCAAGTGCGTCAGGCGATGCTGTGCGGATGGCGACGGAAGGACCTTTTGCCCGCGCCACGCTCGGACCTACGGCGACGGCAAGACCTACTGCTCTCGCCACTCATGGGTCCGTTGGTGGCGCGCCTTTTGGGGGCTCGACTGACATGTCCGTTATGGCCTTTGCGATCATGCTGCTCTTGCTCCTCGGGCCGTTGCGGAAACTGTGCATGCGGAATGCCAGATTTGCCGTGCCGGCCATGCTCGGCGCCGTCGTGGGTTACTGCCTGGGGCTGCTGGCCCTCGCTGCCGGCCTGCCGTACCCATGGCTGCCGTGGGTATGGGCCGCCCTCGCCGCGTTCTTCGTCGGGGAGGCAGGCTCCGAATGGTTCCGCCGCGTCTTCCGCGAATGAGGGGCGTTCCATGCCGGACGATTTCGACAGGCTGGTGGATTTCCTCGGCAGAGACCACCCCTCGATAGAGGGGATTCTCTGGGCCGCACAGCACAACTCCAAGATGAGGGGCGCCGCCTACCACGCTCTCCGCAGGCGGTGCAAGCAAGAGACCGGCGTCAATCCCGACAACCTGCCGCGTTTCCCCCTGGTGCGGGAACTGCCTGCCGGGGATATCGCTCTGGGCCATGTGCTCAACGGCGAGGTGCCCGGGCCGGTGTTCGCCTTACCTACGTCGGACTTCTGCGGCCATGTGGGCCTCTTCGGCGCCGCGGGAGCAGGCAAGTCCTGGTGCGCCAAGCACCTCATCTCCCAGCACATTCGGGCCGGGGGCCGCGTCTGGCTGCTGGATTCGGAGAACGAACACGCCGACCTCCTGGACGAGTTTCCGACAGACGTCCTCGTGCCCGCGACTCCCGACATCCTGCGCTTGTCCCTCTTCGAGCCGCCGCACGACTCCATCGAGCCCAAAGTCTGGCTCGCGGAGATCGGGCTGCTCCTCCGGGGCTTGACGTTCATACGCGACGGCGCTGAGAACCTTCACGACTCCGCGATCCTCAAGCTTCTCGAGCAAAAGGGCGTCCTCGCGGGCTCACGCGCGTATCCCACAATCGAGGAAGCACTCGAACACTTCCGCGGCCTTGGCTTCGGGCCGAAGACTCGGAGCCTGCAGTGGACCGAGAGCCTGGTCAACAGATATGCCACGTTGAACAATGCGCTCGGTCTAACCTTCGCCGCATCCAGCTCGGATGTCCTTCGCTTTCTGGCCAGCCGCTCGGTCATATTCAGGCTTGACACCCTCAGTGGTGTTCCACTCCAGTTCGTTTCCGGGTACTTGCTGAAGTGGCTCTCCACCTACAAAGCGGCGGCGATGGATTCGTTCTTCCACATGGTGGTCATTGAGGAGTTTCACCGGCTCATGACTGACCCCCGCCGAATGGACATCGGTAAAGCGTTGCTCCCAGACCTTTTCCGGCGCGCGAGGAAACGCTGGCTGCTGTTCGTGCTCCTCGACCAGGTCCCCGGTCTGTTGCCGCCTGCGGTTCTGGCGAACCTGGGGGTATCCATGGCGCTGCGGCTCTCCGACCCCCGGTCGCTCTGGGCGATGGGGGAATCCATGTCACTCGCCCCCGAGCAGGCGGCGATGCTGCCCGAGCTGCAGAAGCGTGAAGCCATCGTGCGCTACTCAGCCTATCCGCACCCCTTCCTTGCCAGGATCGGCGATCTTACGTTCGGGCCTAAGCCGCCCGAGGCGGAGATCCGCAGACGAGCGCAGGAAGCCCTCGCCGGCGTGAGATGGTTGCCCCGCGTCGCAACGGCCATGGGGCTGCCGAGCGGGCAGGTTGCCTCCCAGATACCAGCGCCATCCGATCCTGTGACCGGCGATGCGCTGAAGGTGATGATCAGCATCTGCGAGCACTCCGAGCTTTTGATCGACGAGCGTTGCGATGCTCTCCAGATGGACCGCAGCCGTGAGGGCCGGGCGCGCCAGAGCCTCCTCGATCTGGGGCTCATTGCGAAATCGAGCCAGGCCATGGGCAAGAACTGCTTCTACGAGATCACGCCCAAAGGCGAAGACTGGTCGCGCCACCACGGCGCGCAAATCCGCGTCAAGCGGTACAAGAGCGGGCCGGCCCACGAGGCAATCCTCATGAAGGTCCAGCACGCACTCGGCAAGGCGCTGCCCGGCTGCCGGTTCCAGCTCCACAGCACGATTGGCGCCGCGCAGGGGAAGCAGCCCGACCTGACCATCACGCTCAGGAATGGCCTGCTCGTTGTCGTGGAGGTGTGCTGCAATAACCCGCAATACGAAGTGGGCAGCCTGATCAAGGAATCGGAGATCCCCGGCGTGGACCTTGTGCTCGCCATCGCGTCGGGCGCGCAGGTCCAGCACAAGATCCAGCGGGAACTCGATGCTGCCGTGGCCAAGCGGGGGCCTCAGCTCATCCCGCGGGCTTCGGTCGTCGTGCTCAACGGGACAGAAGCCATCGAGCCGACCTTTGACTGGATCGCTGCCCTGAGTCGGCCATAGACGCGTGAAGGAGACCGTGAATGAACGGATTGCCGGAAGACCTCGGGGCTGGACCACTGGACGACATTGCCCGGCTGCTCGATCAGCTTGAGGCGGCTCAGGAGGCGCATGTCGAGCTGGGCACGGTTCCTCTCATGGAACTTGGGTTCGCCGATGCGGGCGTTGGGCGGGTAGCTCCGTGGACGGCTCCGCCACCCATCAGCGACGACTACCTCGACCCTCTGGCACGAGAACTGGGCGCCCTGGAGGACTCCCAAGAGACCTTGTCCCCGCTCCCGCCGCCAGAGATCGAGGATCCCGTGCCATACAAGCCCGAGGTCCAGAGGTACGGCTCATTCGGGACGCAGCCGCCCCCGCTGTCGGAGCCGGGCATACACGTGGTCGGCAAACCGCGGGCCGACGGATGGCACTGCCCTCATCGGGTCGGTGGGTACACCGGGGCCGCGCGCAGGCACATCTCCGGGGTCTGGTGCCCTCACAAGGAAGGGAGCGTCTCCGAGCCACACGATGGCTGCAAAGCCTGCGAGGAGGAATGCCCCTTTGCTGCGATCAGGGAAGACGAGGATGACGGGGAGGAGTAGGGCAACACGAAAGGAGCCTTCATGCAATGAGCCGTGACCGCTGGCTTGCCTGGCCCGCTCGCGTGCGTGACGCGGGCATATCCCCTGGAGCGAGGGGCAGGCATTGTGATGCGACCCAAAGCAAAGGAGAGAGCGTATGCCGTACGAAAAGAGAATCAGCCGCGCACAACCTGGCTGCGTCGTGGTGGTCCTCGATGACAGCGGCTCCATGGGGGACCCCCTGCCTGGGACGTCCGACCCGAAGTACCAGTGGGTCGAACGACTCCTCGGATTCGTTCTCAAGGAGCTGCTCGCGCGGTCAACCGAGACGAAGGGCGATGCCGTCGTCATCAAACCGCGCTACTTCGCCACCGTCATCACCTACGGGAGCACGCCTCATCTCTGGGGCAGTGAGGGCATGGACATTCAGGCTGTGGTCGAGAAGTACACGCGGGAAGGGAACTCGCTGGGCCTGGGCGGGAAGCTGGGCGGCACCGATGCCGCGGCCGCGCTCCAGATGGTGCTCAACTATCTGCAGGGGGCGGTGGCCGAGCAGCAGTTCAGCTCCGCGTTCCCGCCCACGGTGTTCCACCTCACGGACGGGATGAGCGCCACGGATGCGCGGCCCGTCGTCGAGCAGATCGCGCGGCTCGACACATCGGACGGGAATGTCCTTCTGGTCAATGCGTTCATCGGGACGGAGACCAACCTGGCCTACAAGGGGCCCGAGGACTTCCCTGGCTATGCCCAGGCCAGCGAGGTCGGCCCCAGCGACGACAATCTGCGCCTCTTTGAGATGAGCAGCGAAATCCCCGAGGTCATGCGAGCCAACCTCGTCCAGGACGGCATCTTCCCCAACCTCCGCGCGGGGGCCCGCCTCTTCTTCGACGTCCGCACGCGTGAGATGCTCAAGCACACCCTGGCGGTCGTTGGTTCGATCGGCTCCCGGGCCGACAGGATGGCGAGGTGAGCATGAACACTCGCGAAGAAGCGCTCCCTGGCCCTTGCGGTCACGACGCGCTCGCCATCGTCTCGCCAGCTTGCCTGGGGAGTGAAGAGAAGAACCAGGACCGCGCGTTCTGGTCCCCGGCCGTCGGCGTCGCAGCCGTGTGCGATGGGGTGACGACCTCCCCGTTCGCGGCGGAGGCGGCCGAGCTTGTGTCGAGGGCCAGCCCTCTCCTCTTCGGGGGCGAGCTCGAAGACCGCCTGCGGGTTCTGTGCGAGCTTCTCGTGGCCCGCCGCCTCGAAGCGCGGGTGTCCGGGATCAAGCCCCACCCAAGCATGCCTGAGGCCATGCAGGAGATGCTGCGCGAGGTCGCAGAGGAGAAGATGGCCCGCGCGTTCCAGACGACGCTCGTCACCGCCTGGTTCGTCCTTGGCGACGACGCGGTTTGCGTGAGCGTGGTGCGTTGCGGGGACTCCGGTTTGTTCGCCTTCGGCTCGGACGGGACCCTCCTGGTCTCATCACTGCCCGATAGCACCAAACCCAGAGTCTCTGCCAGCGCCGCCGGGGGCGGGGGGACGCCGCCCCCCGCGTCCGGCCGCTTCCGCTTCGGACCTGGCGACGAACTCCATGCGCGGGTGCTCGGCACGGCCAAGGAACTCCCGATCTTCGCGCAGAAGGCCGGCATGGCGACGGGGAACGGGGACAAATGGCTCGTCTGCGCCCCCGTGGACCAGGTCACCTGCGCCGAGCGCCCCGCTGGGGGGCAGCAGATTGAGGGGCGCACCCTGCACCTCGGGTCCGAGGACCTGCTGCTTGTCCCGAAGTACCTGTGCGGCACCCCGAACGGCCTGAGGCGGCGGCGATACGTGGACTTCTCCTTCTCCCGTTCCATCCGGGTCGTCTCATCCCTACCTGATCCTGGCCAGCCCGCGCGCTTCTCCGAGCGGGGGGCGGCTACCGCGGTCTTGCCCGACAGCTGCTGTGCAGGCGGCTGGGCCGGCTTCCAGGACAAGTTCCCGGCCGACAGCCACTTCGTCCTGGCGAGCGATGGCTTCTACGGCCTTTTCGACGGGCCAGCCGGAATCTGGACCTGGCTCCAGCAGAACGAGGCCCGCCTCATCGACCCGCAGGGACGCGATGGGGCACTTCACGAGCTGCACGTTCGACTACAGGCGAAATGCGGGGACGACGACATCTCCTTCGTCTGGGTCCGACCGGGCGCCGCATTGGCGGGCGGGGCGAGTCAGAGCCCTGACGTGGGCCGCCCGCAAGGAGCCGCACATGCCCGCTGAGGTGGTGGAAGGATGGCTCAGGAGCGGTCACCCGGCCATGTTGGGTGAGCTTGCCCTGCGCCCCGTCGAGCATAGGGGAATGCCGGGCATGCCGCTCTCCATCCAGCGTGGCCAGGCGGAAGCCTTCTGCCTCGCGGGGAGCGACGGGACCCGGTGGGTGCTCAAGAAGTTCCACCCGGGTCGCAGCCCCAACCGCTCCTATCTCG
>VGYV01000324.1 GCA_016872855.1 Planctomycetota bacterium | reverse complement strand
CAGTGCTCGACGACGCGCGGCTCCGCTCCTTCGACACGATGGCGGACTACCGCCGCTGGTGCGAGGAACACCTGCCTGATTGGCTGGGCTATGGCCGCGTTTGACTACCGGCAGGCAGTCGAGATTCGCGACGCCCTGGCGCGGCACCAGGTGCGCTACCTCTTCATCGGCAAGTCGGGCGCCATCATTCTCGGCTTCCCCGACACGACACAGGACGCGGTCCTGTTTGTGGACCGCTCGCCCGGGAACGGGCGCGCGCTAGTGGCAGCACTGCGCGAACTGGGCTTCGCGCTCACGGATACCGAAGCGGCCGACGTCGAGCGGGGGAAGGACTTCGTGCAACTCAAGAACGGGCCGTTCGACCTCGACCTGGTGTTCGCGCCAGACGGCATCGAGCGATTCGAGGATGCGTGGGAACGGCGCGTCGAGGTCGAGGGGTTCCCCGTGTGCCACCTGGACGACATAATCGCGGGCAAGGCCGCGACCAACCGGGTGAAGGACCGCGAGTCGCTCCCTCGCCTGCGTTCGTTCCGGGAGTACTGGATGAAGAGGGTCACATAGGCTCACGCGGTCCCGCCATACCAGCCCCTCGGGAGCCACGGCTCCAGGGCCTTCAGGAAGTCGTCGAGAATCAGGGGGACGTCGTAGAGGTCGTGGACGTGTGGGTCGAGGAAGAGGGCCTGCTGCGCGGCCTCGCGGTCGCAGGCCATCGCCGCCTTGATCGAGAGGCCGTGAATCGTGACCCATCGCTGGACGAGTGAGTGGACGGCGGGGGGCAATTCGATCTGCTTCGCCGTGAGCTTCGTGCCCGCCACGGTGGCCATGACCTCCACGCAGGCGTCGCGGGGCAAGCCCTTGATCCACTCGCCCGCGTTGAGGGTGTTGAGGGCGCGGGTGAACGGCTCGCCCGTGATGTGCGCCCACATCAGCTCGTGGGCGTGCTCGGAGGTGAGGAGGTGGAGGTCGCCCACCGGCTCCGGGCCGTAGGCCCACTCGCATAGGATGGCCGGCGGCTCGCGGCGCCCGAACCGCTCGCGGCCGGGGATGAGCTGCTTGATGCCGTGGTCGAAGCCCCCGATGCGGCGGGGGGTGAAGAAGAAGTGGTAGAACTCCGCCAGATGCGTCCCGCCGCACGAGGGCCAGGCGCCAAGAACGCGGCAGATGTCCTGCTGAAGCTTGACCTCCTCGTGCGTGCCGAGGAGCGTGTCGGCCACCTTCGCCTGCGAGGCGAGCGAGGCGGCCAGCATGTCCCGCGTCCGCTCCTTCCCCCGAATCCACAGCCGCGTGACGAATGCCTGGTGGTTCACCCCGCCAAGCTCCATCTCGACCTGCCGCTTCCTGCACCCGAAGACCTCGGCGAAATACTGGAACAGCGCGTCGGCCGAGTGGCACAGGCCATAGGTCGGGATCGCGCTGTAGCGTGCCGCGGCCCCCGTGATGCACGACATCGGGTTCGTGAAGTTCAGCAGCACGGCCTTGGGGCACAACCGCTCCATCTCGCGCGCCAGTTCGACCACGACGGGAATCTCGCGCAAGTTGCGGGCGAGGGCGGCTGGGCCGAGCGTGTCGCCCACGCCGACTGGGATGCCGTATTTCGCGCAGACCTCGAACGAGCGGAAATCGCTCTCCTGGCCGCCCGTCGTGATCGAGAGGAGCACGGCGTCGGCGTCCTTGAGCGCCGCCGCGCGGTCAAGCGTGTGGGTCACGGCGACCTTTGTTCGTTTCTGGCGGGCCATGCGTTCCACAAGGTCGCCCACCAGCTTCATCGGCTCGGGGTCCAGGTCGTGGATGACGACCTCGCACTCATTGAAGCCCCCGACCAGCAGCATGTCGCGGAACACGCGGTGAACGAACTTGTATGATGCCCCGACGAAGACGATCTTCCGCCTGCCCACCGACCCCCTATTTCGCCGATACTCCTCCACCGGCCCCACCCACCCCGACGACTTGCCGATGATCTTGGGCATGGCCTTCTCACGCCACGAGTTCTTGCGTGACCTCCTCGCGGGCGCTCCACAGCACTGTTTTCACTCTATACCTCTCCAACGCCTCGATGACCGACGGATCGGGTGCTCGCTCCGCGTCATTCAGGAGAGCATATGTGCGCGTCTCAGGCGGTCGCAAGTCGCACACGTCGAGCCATGCAAATGCCAGTGATTTCGCCTTGTCTGGGGAAGGATGGCTGATCGCTCTGAGGAGTCTCTCGGGCGCTCTGGACGATTTGGTGATCAGGAAGTCGAACACGTGGTCCAGGCCGCTCCTGCCCGCAATCTTGATGCCCGTTGAGTACCTGACCCCGTGCAGTTCCAGCCACGCTGTCACATCTTCGCGGAACAGGCTCGCGACCATGGGTCGTGCGAGGCAGAACAGGTCGTCTACGGCGAGCATGGCCTGCACCAAGTTGTGCTTGCGGGAAGCGAAGTTGCCCTGCGTCGCCCGCACCACGAGCATATCATCTCGTTGCTGTACCCCAAAGCCATTGAGTGCCATCTGGAGCAGTTGCTTTCGGCTTCCCGCATCAAGATCGCAACCACACGCCTTCAAGTCCCCGATCACGTAGCCGTCATCGGTGAGGACAAACTCGCCGTCCTCGCGCTTGACGTAGATTTGGAGGTGGTCGTTGTGACGGTCCAGGTACGGCGTCGTCACTTCCACCCACTCGCCGACTTGGCGGAGGGTCGTCTTCTCTCTAAGCCAACCCACATACTCGTCAATGAGTCTTCGTACCTCGTCAATCATGTCCACAGCCCCCTTTCGATCTTCGGCGGCTGAGTGATGTTGCAGTACCGCATGAAGTCCTGCACCAGGGCCAGCCACGGGTCGGCCACATGCGGGAACGCCTCGACTGAGACCGGCTCCGCCCACTTGGCCCCCCACCCCTCCCTGTAGCGATGCAGATGGGGCGCAGGGACGAACCGACCATCCGGGTTCGTGTGTGGCTTGCCCAGATCCAGGCGCACCAACTCCACTACCTGTCGGCCCAACGTCTGGTAGCTCCTGTTCTCCACGACGATAGACGTCCGGTTGACAGTCAGGAAGAACTTCTCCCTATGGTCGGATGATTGCAGTGGGATCTTCAGCTTGCTGCCGTGCTCCGGATACAGGCAGGCTTCGTCTGTGATGCGGTGTTTCTCCATGGCGATCAGGGCATCTGCCTCAGCCTGTGTGAGTTGATGGCCGGCCATACAGCAGCTCTCTTCACACAGGGCTACGGCGTCCGAGCGACTTGCTGAGCAGGAACTGTGCGTGCATCGGGGCTTCGCGTCCGCTATCAGTATACCCCCGCCACCGCGGGGGTCAAGTCCCGCGTTCCCAAGCTCCCGCTCCGTCTGCGCGCCAAGCGGTCACGCAGATGGTACTGCCCTGAACCCCTTGCGTCAAGGGGCCACCCACCCTGCAGCACTGGACCTGTCTTGCATTCCGCTGCCCCTGCGCTATACTGCGAGCGAAAGGAGGGAAAGGCCATGTCTGGTCGCTGTCGTCTGTCCTCTGCCGTCTGCCTTCTGCCGTCTGCCGTCTGGACTCTCGCTTTTGCGCTGTCCGCCTTTTGTGGAGAGGGTGCGAAGATGCCGCAAGAACGCCCGCCGTGGCTCGGCTCGCAAGCCGGGGTAACTGACAAGGTGATGTGGCCGTGGACGCCGCTAAGGGTGCGGGGGAGGTCAGCGGCCTGCTGGGGCCGCAGCTATCGCTTCGAGGCGACGCCGTTCCCAACAGAAGTGATCACCGCCGGAAAGCAGGTGCTGACCGGGCCGGTGGAGCTTCGGGCGACTGTGGGCGGCAAACCCGTCGCCTGGCGGAATGAGACGCGGGAGTGGGAGAAGCGGGGCGACGCCGAGGCCATCTGGTACGCCGAAGCTCGCGGCGGCGGCCTGAAGCTGGAGGGGCGGGCCACCATTGAGTACGACGGCATGGTGCGCTTCGACTTCACGCTGGCCCCCGAGAAGGGACCGGTGAGCATCGAGGCTCTGAGCTTCGCGGTGCCCCTGAAGGCTGAGCACGCGAGCCTATTCCACTTCTGGCCAGGGAAGTGGGGCAGCGGCTACAACTCGGGGGCCGTGCCCGCCGCGGGGCTCGACATCCCGTTCAAGCCATTCGTCTGGCTCGGCGATGAGGAGCGGGGCCTCGGCTGGTTCTGCGAATCCGACCAGGGCTGGAAGCCCAAGGACCCCAACAAGGCGATCCACGTGCGACGCGAGGGCGAGGCCGTGGTGCTCGCCTGCGAGCTGATCAGCGCGCCACGCCAGCTCGCTGAGCCGCTCCGCTTCACCTTCGGCCTCCACGCCACCCCCGTGAAGCCGATCCCGCGCGACTTCCACGAGCAGCGCATCTGCCACGGCGCCTTCTACGGCATGGAGGCAAAGCCCTACGGCGGCCCCGCGCCCGGCCGCACCTTCCTCGACCGCGCGAAGGACCTCGGCGTCAAGACCCTCGTCTTCCACGAGCACTGGACCGACATCCAGAACTACACCTCGACCACCCACGACGCCGAGCTTCGGGGCCTCGTCAAGGCCTGCCACGAGCGCGGCATCAAGCTCCTCCTCTACTTCGGCTACGAGATGTCGAACATCGCGCCCGAGTGGGCGACCTATGGCCCGAAGTGCCTCACCCGCCTCCCCGACGCGCCTCTGCCCACCACCGGCGGCTACCACCGCAAGCCCGAACAGCACGCCTTCATCGTCTGCTACAACAGCGCCTGGCAGGACTTCCTCGCCGACGGCATCGCCCGCGTCGTCCGCGACTACGGCATTGACGGCGTCTACCTCGACGGCACGATCGAGCCGTGGGGCTGCGTCAACCACGCCCACGGCTGCGGCTATCGCCCGACCACTCGCCAGCTCGCGGTGCCCGATGGTTCGTGGGCGCCCACCTATCCCATCTTCGCCGTCCGCAGGCTCATGAAGCGCCTCTACGCCATCTGCGACCCTGAGCACGGCGGACTGGTCAACCCCCACCAGTCCACCTGCATGGTCACGCCCACCCTCTCCTGGAGCACGAGCTACTGGGACGGCGAGCAGTTCGGCAGCGTCGCCCACCAGGACGACCCGCTGAAGCTCCTGCCCCTCGACTGCTTCCGCGCGGAGTTCATGGGCCACCAGTGGGGCGTGCCCGCCGAGTTCCTCACCTATCCGCCCCACGGCTACACAATCGAGGAGGGGCTTGCGTTCACCCTCCTTCACGACGTCTTCATCCGCCCGGGCGGCGTCGGCGAGCAGCTCGACCGCATGGCCCCCATCTGGAACGCCTACACCGACTTCAAGTACTGGGAGGCCGAGTGGATGCCCTATTGGCGGAACGCCGATGTCGTCACGCCCAGCCCCGACGGCGTCAAGGTCAGCCTCTACGCCCGCAAGGGCGAGGGGGCATTGCTCGTCGCTTCCAACCTGGGCACAAAGCCCGTTGACGCCAGTGTGCGCCTCGACCTTCGCAAGCTCGGCCTCAGCCGCGGCAAGCTCACCGCCTCCGACGCCCTCCTCAAGCAGCCGGTGACGTTCGAGGATGGCGTCCTGAAGCTGCCCCTCCCGCGGTTCTCCCTGCGCCTCATCCGCATCGCGCGCGTGCGGTGAGAAACACTTCTCGTCCCCAAGCTCCTGCTTGGGAACGCATTCTGCGAAGCTCCGCTTCGCACACTGTGAAACGGGAGGTTCACCGGTGCGATTGCGAAGCGGGAGCTTCGCAACCAGCAAGCGGTGTGCACCGAGCCGGACTGACAACTCTCGTGGTAAGGAGACGGGCAATGAGGTGGGATCGCTTGGGAGCGGTGGCGATTTGCTGCTCCTGCGCTGTCGCGGCTTCAGGGGGAGAAGGGGCAGCCGAGGATGCCACGAAGGAACTCGCTGCGCTGGGCGTGAAGGCCAAGGACATCTCGACCCTTTACCTCGTGGCCCATGCAAGCTTCGAGCAGCCCTCCGCGCCCGAAGACAGGCGCGAGAAGCCCGCCGTCCTACTGGTGTGGTATGACAAGGCCAACTTGTGTCTCAGGACAGACGAGGTCAAGGAGCAGAGGGTCACTACCTGCCTTGTCAACCAGCACGGCGCATTCCAGTGGATCGTGAACAGGAAGAACCGGGCGCCGGCCGGCAAGGCTTTCCGGTGGCCCAGGGAGCACTGGCTCCCCAGCAAGGGCAACGAGCTGCGCAGCGGCGCCGCAGTCTTCTTCCTCGACGCGCTGAACTGCTACGAGGTGCTGACGAACGGCTTTGCGATCGCTCGCGCGAAGGAGCCTGCCCTGCCTCTGGACGATACAACTTGGTTCACCGCAACGCCTAAGCCCGGCGGCCCCTTCGCCAAAGGTGGGGAGATGAGCCTGCGGCTCGGGGTGGACAACAAGACAGGGCTGCTGGTGGCAATGTCGTCGGAGGCGCGGGGCGCGAGGGTCAACATTGCCATTGTGTCCGTCGAGGTGAACCCCACGATCAGGGATGCCTTCCTGGTTCCCAACTCCGTCAGGGCCGTGGGCATCAGGGATGCTCGAACGGGCAAGGATATCGAGCTGCCGGGGGAGAGGTAGCCCGCGAATGCGGGCGAGCCAGTCGTAGCCCAGGGCGACCGAAGGGAGCCCTGGGATCGGGCGGCCCCCCCGACCAAAGCCCCCGAAGGGGGCGCTTCACGGCCATTGAATCGCCCCCGTTGGGGGCTCCATGGTGGGGGCACGGCCTTGTCCCAGGGCTCCCTTCGGTCGCCCTGGGCTACGGTCCGGTCGCCCCCGGTCGGGGGCTATAGGGAGGTGATTCCATGCGCACTGGCCAGAGGTTTGCGGCGGCGATAGGCATGTGATATAAGCCAGGAGCGCGAGCGGCTCCAGAGCATTGATTGGAGGCGAGCGATGAGCAAGGCACCGATTGGGCTGGGGGTGATTGGGATCAATCCGCACAATATGGGGAGCACGATGACGCTGCTGGCGGGGGTGCCCGACCTGCGCTATCGCCTCGTGGCCGCGTGCGCGAAGCGACGCGAAATCCTGGAGCCGTTCGCCAAAGCACAGGGCATCCCCTTCGCCACGACGGACTTCCGCGAACTGGTGCGGCGGCCAGAGGTGGACGTCGTGGCCGTCTACTCGCCCGACGCGCTCCACGCCGAGCACTGCATCGCAGCGCTGGAGGCGGGGAAGCACGTCGTCTGCACCAAGCCGATGGTCACGAGCCTGGAGCAGGCGAAAGCGGTCGTGGCCGCGGTGCGGCGGAGCGGGCGGAAGTTCCTCGTCGGCCAGACGATGCGCTTTGACCGCCAGTTCCTCACTCTTCGTCGCATGGTGGCCGACGGGGAGCTAGGGGATATGATGGCCGCCGAAGCGTTCTACATCCACGACCTGCGGCCCGTCTACAAGCTCACCCCCTGGCGCCTGGAGATGCCGCAGGACTTCATGTACGGCGGCGTGACGCATCCCGTGGACATCCTTCGCTGCTTCCTGGGCGATGCCGAGGAGGTGCACTGCTACGCGGCGAAGGGCCGCCTCACGCCCGAATATCCCCGGAAGAACCTCTTCTTCCTCAACCTGCGTTTCGCCAGGGGCGTCATCGCCCAGGTGAAGGGCCTCTACGACGTTGTCGAGCCGCCGCTGCCGATGATGCAGGTGACGCTCTACGGCACGAAGGGCACGGCGGTGGCGGAGTTCACCGACAACAAGCCCGGCCAGCTCCGTGTGGTCCTCGACAGCTCGCCCACTAAGGAGCCGACGGTCACCCACTTCGAGCCCGAGCGCGACACGAGCGTCTACGGCCACGGGGCGACGGTCATCCGCTACATGCGCCACTTCCAGGATTGCCTCGACCGCGACCTGGAGCCCAGCCCGAGCGTCCTCGACGGCGCCCGTGCCGCCGCCGTGGCCGCCGGCGCCTGGCAGTCGGCGGAGACCGGCCTGCCCGCGAAGGTGTTCAACGAGTTCTGAGGGGACTTGCGTGGCTGAGACAGGTGTGCGGCTCAAGGGCGAGCGCCCGCCAAAGGCGAACACCACGTCGGGCACCCACGAGGCGGCGGTCGAGCTGATCCTGCGCCACGGCGGCGGGAGTGTGCTCGACGCGCCCTGCGGCGAGGGGGCGCTCGCCTGGCAACTCGCCCAGCGGGGATGCTAGGTCTCGTGCCTCGATTGCGTTCCGGACGTGCTCCGCCTCGAAGGCGTTGAGTTCCGCGTCGGCAACCTCCAGCAGCGCCTGCCCTACGGCGACGGTGCCTTCGACTGCGTGGCGTGCGTGGACGGCCTCGAGCACCTTGAGAACCCGTTCCACACGATCCGCGAGTTCGCCCGCGTCCTGCGGCCCGGAGGCCTCCTCGTCGTCTCCACGCCGAACGTCAGCGCCATCCGCAGCCGCTTCCGCTTCCTCATGAGCGGCTTCCACAACAAGTTCAAGCGCCCGCCCGACGAGGCCCAGCCATCGCCCCGCGATCACCTCACGCCGCTCAGCTTCCCGTGGCTGCGCTACATGCTCCACACCAACGGCTTCCGCATCGCCGCCGTGCGGGCCAACCGCATCAAGCTCGCGAGCCTGCCCCATGCGGCCCTCTACCCCTTCTCGGCGCTCTACACCGCCCTCAGCTTCGCCCGGAACGACGACCCGGCGCGCCGCCGGCGCGACTGGGAGGTCTTCAGGACCCTCTTCTCCGCCGCAGTGTTCTTCGGCGAAACCCTCATCGTCGCCGCCGCTACGACAAACTCCCCAGCCGGGCCGAGGCCACCTGCCGCCGCCTCATCGAAGCCCGACTCGAGGAACACACCCGCAGCGGCGTCTCCCGCCCCATGAAAGTCAAAGAAATCCTCCTCGCCCGCGGCCAACTCGCCCCGGCTGAGCCACCTGCCGCTTCGCGCCCAATGTGGCTCAGTGTCGCTCAGTGTTGCTCAGAGTCGCTCAATCGCCGTTTGGCGATCCTCGCCCTTCCGGCTCAGTGTCGGCCAGTGTTTGCCAGAGTCGTTCAACCTTGCGCCACGCGCCACCCGCGCCGGGGGTGGGGGGGGGCTGCCCCGTTCGCCCTCCGGCCTCTCCTTCCCCCCAGTACAACGAGTTTTCCCCCCAGAGATGAGCGGCCAGGAATTGTAAAGAATTGTAAAAAAGACAGGAGAGGGGGAAAGAGGGCCAGCCCGTCACTGACCAGGTGATGCGGCCGCTTCGCATCCCGGCCGGCGCTCAGTCGGGATTGGCCTCGGCGGCGCGCTCCCACTCATCGTAGAGGGCGGCGAGCTGCCCGCCGGGGCCTCCTCCCCTCATCCCATTCCGGGCCGCCGCAGGCGCGTCTGGCCCCCTCCCCACCTCCCCCGCCGCGATGCCACTGGTCCCTTGCCATCCTTCCGCCGTTGGGGGGCCAGCCGTCCCGGCTTCGGCCCCCAAACCCCCGGGCAGAAAAGAGGACATTCTCCTCTTCTGCGCAGTAGCCTTGGGCGCCCCAAGGGGGCGAAAAGGTGAATGTCCCCTTTTCTGCCCCACGCCCTTCCCAATTCCCCACGGGGGTGGGGAGGGCTTGAGCGAGGGCGGGCCGTCTGCTAGAATGCGGAAGGGTTCAACCAAGCACTTAGAAACTATCTCAGAACCCACGCGGGCTGCGACGCCACCGATTCTGGCCGCAGGCAAGGAGTGAGGAGGAGGCGATGCAACGGAGAGCATCGGTGACGACGAACGACACAGCCTGCGGCCAGAAGTCGCG
>VGYV01000323.1 GCA_016872855.1 Planctomycetota bacterium | reverse complement strand
CCATTCGAGGGGGAAGGCCGTCACGCCGCTCAGCAGCAGGCCGGCGATGACAAGCGCGACGAGCACCCGGATTCGTCGCCTGAGGACCGCGCCACGCTCCATTGCCTCTCCTCTCGGACCCCCCCCCGGCACACTATGGTTGGGCTCTGAGCACCGCTTCCAGGTTGACTTGGCCTTGGATTCGCTCCGCTGCCTTTCTGCCGGTGTTCTTCACGCGGAGCTGCATTTCTTGCCTGCCGACCTTCCCGTCGAGGACTACGAAGCGCGGGGCGCCGGTGAGCAGATTGTCGCGGTAGAAGCGGAGCCATTCTTCTTCGGCCTTGGCGAAGGCCCGGCCAATCGCCTCGTGGCTGCCGGGGAGCATCTTCATCGCCCCCGCACCCTCGTGGCCGGGGGGAAAGACCCAGAAGCCGGCAATGGCGCTTCCTGCGTGGATGGCCTGGCGGAACTCCTCCTCCATTCGCTCGGGCCGCTCGCCCGGCGCCCAGAGGAGCGTGAAGAAGCGGCACTTTCCGAGCAACGAGAGCATGAGGCGTGCCGACCTCGGCGGCTCGGTGTAGACCATGCCGCCGAGCAAGTCAAAGACTTCGCCGAGATGTGCCGAGCCTTTGCTGGCCCCAACCCACCCGCCAGCGGGTATCTTGTGGGCGTGGGCTATCTCGGCCACCTTCGCGGCCAGCGCGCGACTGGCCTCCTGCCGATACGCCAGCCAGTGCTGGGCAGCCCCCCACCCTGGCCGCACTGCTTCCACCGAGGTGATGCCCCGACGGACACAGTAGTCCTTAAGACCCTTCTCGCAGACCGGGCAGTCGCAAACGTAGTTCTGGAGTTCGTAGTTGTCGTCGAGGATCAGCCCGTCGAGCTTGTAGTTGTCGAGCAGGTGCTTGATCGTCGCCAGGTTGTAATCCTGGCCGTCGGGGTTGTTGAAGCAGGCATGGGTCGTGCTCCTCTTGCCCTCCCTGTCGGCCAAGGCGGCGTCGGGGTGGCGTTTGAGGGTCGTGCGGCTCTCGAAGTAGACGCCTCCGATGACCTTGATGCCCCGCTTGTGGCACTCCTCGATGAAGTCGCCCAGGAAGTTCCCCTGATACTGCGTCACCGACACGGGGTCGGGCGTGTCCTCGGGCATGCCCTTGTAGTACGCGTGGCCGTTCGGCTCGCGGAGAAGGGGCTGGACTATCGTGGCGTTGACGCTCTTGAGCCACTCGGCGAGCTTGGCGGGCGGCCCGCCCCGCGGCAGCGAGGCCCAGGGCAAGTGGATGAGGGTCTCCACGTTCCGCCCCGCCGCCAGCGGCTTGTAGCTCACCTTGACTGTGGCCTCCTCGCCGTCGCGGATGCCGCTCACGTCCACCTTGATCTTCTTGAGCGAGCCGACTTCTGCCGCCTCGGGCTTGGCAGCCGGCTTGCCATTGAGCCGCACTTCCAGCACCTCGGCACGCACGGGCAGAGCAACCTCGACCGCGCCCGACCAGCGCCTTGGCCCCTGCTTCAGCCGCTCCTCGAGGAGCCAGGCGAGAAGATTGTCCATCATGGCGGGGCCGAGTTCGCGGCGGACGAATTGCTTCTCCTTCTCCGGCCCGAAGCCGAGGATGGCGGTCCGCCCCTTGCCGTGCTGGGCGAGGACGCCCAGCACATTGCCCGCCGCGTCCTTCGCCACAGGGATGCCGCCTTCGAGCGGCGTCACCACCACGATCTCCCAGGCCTTGCTCGCCGTGTGGCCGATCAGGGTGGCGAAGGCAACCTCGAGGTCGGCGATGCCCGTGGAGAGCGGCGTGTCGGGCAGCAGGGCTCATCCGGCGATGCGCACGCTGCGGGTCGAGGCCACGCGGCACACGTCGCGGAGCAGCTCGCCGTTGCCCATCGGCCCGCCCCAGGTGCCGTAGAGCGCCCCGCCCGCCGCGACGAACTCCTTCAGCTTCGCCGCGCGGACGCGCACGAAGCTCCGCTTGATGTTCGTCGCGATGAGGTCGAACTGCGACAGGAAGGGGGTATCGGCCCCGAGGATGGACGCATACGTGACCTCGAAGCCGCGCTCCTGGAGCGCCCCGAAGACCGCGGCGTCCCAGCCCCAGTAGTTCTCCGGCTCGACGACCAGCGCGCGCAGCCCCTCGAACGGCCGGCCCTCCGCCGCGCCCGTGGCAGCGCAGGCCAACGCCATCGCCGCAACACTCGCGGTCGACCGAAGCGGACCGTTTCGCATCGCAGCCTCCTCTCGCTTGCCAACCCTTCGCGCACCGGGCACTGGCTCGGAGCGCCCTACGTCAACTGGTTCAACGCCCGCCACGAGCGCGTCCGGTCATGTGCGGCGGTGGTCGGGTGCCGCCGCGCCGGCGGCGGCACGGAGCGCGGAATCCGCTCGGCGCACCTCTTTCTCGATTGCCTCGAACCGCCTTGCGATCTGCTCCACTGTCCCGCTGGCCCTTGGCAGCGAGGCGACCGACACTAGCTGGGAGGGTAGAGAGTCGAGCGGTTCAGTAACCGCGCTCACGCGGGAGCCCAATCGCTCCCGGGCCTTGTCGAGCGCCAGTCGCGCGTCCGACTCCCCGCCTTGCCGTGTGAGCGTGAGCGCAAGCCAGTAGGCCGAGAGCGCGAGCGCGACGAGCGCCAGAGCGAACACGAGTGTTCTCATGAGGGATCCTCTCCTTCGTCTTGCACTCCTTCACCGCGAACTGAACAAACGGCACTCGTGGACAAGAGACCCTGCCAGTCGCAGTTTTCAGCGGCATCAGGGGATGGGGCGAAGGGCTCAAGACGGGGTGGAGGCAGTCCCGAATGGTCACCCGTGCTCCCGCCCTTCAGCCACACCCCGGCCGGCGCTCCCCAGCGGGTTGCACTGCACCCTTCCATGGGCTCAGGACTGCGCGCGTGCGTTTCACCGGCCGGGTGGATGATAGGCGTCTCCTTTCCGTTTGTCAAGAACTCTTGCGGTTTCTTGTGAAGCCTGGCCTCGGCCCGGCGGGCGGCTCGGTCTCGCGGGCCACAGCAAGGACGCCGGCATCCCCGGCTACTTCGTCGGCGCGATTGAGGAGGTGAAGACTTGGACCCGCGCCCTGAGCGGGGAGGAGATTGGTAAGGCGGCTGGGAAAGAGTAAGACGGCAGGGAAACGGTAAGACAGGTCTGCCCCTGCTCGCCCCTCCCCAGAAAAGCTGCCGAGTCGGTTGGGTCGGTCGAGTCGGACATTTTGTGGCCGGCCCTCGTGGGCGCACAGCCTGTAGGGGGCGGGCGCCGACCACCCGCGGAGCCGGGAAGCTAGGGTGGCTAGGCGAGGGGGGAAGCCCTGTGCCCGCGCTGGCCGCCGCCCGCGGCGTGACACGGACGAACACGGACGAACACGGACAGGGGGCAAGTTGCCGGGGCCTGTCCGTGTGCGTCCGTGTCAGTCCGTGTTCGGTCCTCCCTCGCCGAAGACCTCGGCGGTGTAGGTGAGGACCTCGGCTTCGCCGGTGCGCCAGGCGTCGGCGGGGAGGCCGGCCTTGTGGGCGCAGCAGGAGGAGAGGAACTCCTCCTTCGACATGTGGTGCTCGGTGGCTACCTGGGGCAGGTAGGTGCCGGCGCCGTCCCTGCCGACGACGTAGATGCCGTGGACGCCGAGCTCGATGTCGAGGGGATTGGCGATCTTCGTCATCGGCGACAGGACGGAAATCTCGATTCGGAGGTCGGGGAGGTCCCTGGGGGCGAGCTGGTTGCCGAAGAAGCGCATGTCCTCGGTGGCCGAGGCGCGTGCCATTTCGGCGACGGCCTTCCAGAGGGGCCGGGTGGTGGTGAAGCAGCCGAGGCAGCCGCGGAGGCGCCCCCGCGTGGTGAGGGTGACGAAGCAGCCGCGCTGGGCCTGGAGCTCGGGGTCGTCGCTGTGCGCGGGGGGCGCGGGCTTGCGGCGGACTGCGGCCTCGACGCTCGCGCGGGCGATCTCGAGCAGCCGCTGGCGGGCCTGTGGGCTCAACCCGTTGGCCATCGGTTAGCCCTCCTCAGAGTCCTCGGGCTCTTCCGCCTCGATGTTCTCGATGGCGGTCTCCTCTTCGTCGTTCACGAGGTCGTCGGCGGCGGTAGTTGTTGGGGCCGGTGCGGGGCCGACGGCGGCCCCGTCGTCCTCTTCTTTTTCGACGACGCGGCCGATGGCGACGAGGCGGTCGCCCTCGTCGCAGTTGATGACACGGACGCCCTGAGTGGCGCGTCCGATGGCGCGCATTTGGCGGACGGCGGTGCGTATGACCTTGCCCTGGGCGGTGATCATCATCACCTCGTCGTCGTCGGTGACGGTGAGGAGTCCGACGACTTTGCCGTTGCGCTCGGAGGTCTTGATGTTGATGACGCCGATTCCGCCGCGGCTCTGGACGCGGTATTCGGAGAAGGGTGTGCGCTTGCCGTAGCCGTTTTCGCAGACGGTGAGGAGCGTGCCATCGCCGTCGAGGACGGCCATGCCGACCACCCTGTCGCCCTTGCGGAGGGTGACGCCCTTGACGCCCGCTGCGCCGCGGCTCAACTGGCGAAGATCGGCCTCGGGGAAGCGGATGGCCATGCCGTTGCGGGTGGCCAGGAGGACGTGCTGGTCGGCGCTGGCGAGGCAGGCGCGGATGAGGCGGTCGCCGGGGTCGAGGCCGATGGCGATGATGCCGCGCGAGAGCGGGCGGCTGAAGGCCTCGAGCGGGGTCTTCTTCACCGTGCCCCTCTCCGTGGCGAAGACGACGAAGCGGCTGTCGAACTCGCGGACGGCGAGGCAGGAGGCCACCGTCTCGTCGGCCTCCAGGGAGAGCACGTTGGCGATGGCTCGGCCCTTTGAGGTGCGGCCGAGCGAGGGCAGGTCGTAGACCTTCTGCCAGTAGACCTTGCCGCGGTTGGTGAAGAAGAGCAGGTAGTCGTGGGTGGAGGCGATGAAGAGGTGTTCGAGGAAGTCGCCTTCTTTCGTCTCGGCGCCCTTGATGCCCTTTCCGCCGCGGCCCTGGCTGCGGTAGGTGGTGAGGGGGAGGCGCTTGATGTAGCCCTCGTGGCTGAGGGTGACGGCGACCATTTCCTCGGCGATGAGGTCTTCGCGGTCGAAGGCGACGGCTTCGCCGCTTATCTGGGTGTGGCGCTCGTCGCCGTAGCGCTTCTTGAGGTCGAGCAGCTCCTCCTTGATGATGTTGCGGACGAGGAGTTCGGAGGCGAGGATGCTCTCGTATTCGGCCATCTGTTCGAGGAGCTGGCGGTATTCTTCTTCGAGCTTGTGGCGTTCGAGGCCGGTGAGGCGCTGGAGGCGCATGTCGAGGATGGCCTGGGCCTGGCGGTCCGAGAGGTCGAAGCGCTGGACGAGTTGGCGGTGGGCGGTCTCGACGTCGGGCGCCTTCTTGATCAGCTCGATGATCTCGTCTATGTGGGCCAGGGCGATGCGGAGGCCCTCGATGATGTGGGCGCGGGCCTGCGCGCGGTCGAGGAGGAACTGGGTTCGGCGGCGTGTGACCTCGATGCGGTGGGCGATGAAGCACTCGAGGAGCTGTTTGAGGTTGAGCGTGCGGGGCCGGTTGTCCACCAGCGCGAGCATGATGATGGAGAAGGAGGACTGGAGCGGGGTGTGCTCGTAGAGCTGGTTGAGGACCACCTGCTCGTCGGCGTCGCGTTTGAGTTCGATGACCAGTCGCTGGCCGGCGGCGCCGCTCTCGTCGCGCATGTCGGCCACGCCCTCGATGGCGCCGGCGTTGACGGCCTCGGAGACCTTCTCCTTGATCTGGAGGCGCGTGACCTGGTAGGGGATTTCGGTGACGACGATGTTCTTCTTCCCGCCCTTGATGATCTCGGTGAATGCCTTGGCGCGGACCTGGATGATGCCGCGGCCGGTGCGGTAGCCGCTGAGGATGCCCTCGCGACCGCAGATGGTGCCGCCGGTCGGGAAGTCAGGGCCGGGCACGCGCCTGATCAGCTCGCCGATGGCCACGTCAGGGTCGTCAATCAGGAGGACCAGGGCGTCCACGATCTCGCCCAGGTTGTGTGGCGGGATGCTGGTGGCCATGCCCACGGCGATGCCGGTGCCGCCGTTGCACAACAGGTTGGGGAACTTGCCGGGCAGAACGGTCGGCTCCGTGCGCGTCTCGTCGTAGTTCGGCACGTAGTCCACCGTGTTGTACTCGATGTCGGCCAGCATCTCCATCGCCAAGCCGCTGAGGCGCGCCTCGGTGTAGCGCATGGCGGCGGGGGGATCGCCGTCGAGCGAGCCGAAGTTCCCCTGCGCGTCCACCAGCGGGTAGCGGGAGGTGAACTCCTGACCCATGCGGACGAGAGTGGGATAGACGACCTCTTGGCCGTGGGGGTGGTAGTTGCCGGAGGTGTCGCCGCAGATTTTGGCGCACTTGCGGTGTTGCGCGCGCGGCCCGAGATTCAGGTCGTGCATGGCCACGAGGATGCGACGCTGTGAGGGCTTGAGGCCGTCGCGCACGTCGGGCAGCGCGCGGGCGATGATGACGCTCATCGCGTAGCGCAGATAAGCGTCCCGCATGTCCTCTTCGATATTGATGTCGCGGATGCGCTCGCCGGGCTGGTCCATGCAGGAGTCTATCTCTAGGGGGAGGCCCTAACTATCGCTCTCACATAGAGTTACGCCGCCGCATCCAGGAGGGCGGAGAGGCAGCCGAAGGCAGGCACCCCGACCTCGCCGGCAGCGCTGGATTATACCATTTTCGGGGCCTCATGAGCAAGCCCTTTTTGGCATTCGGGAGGGGCGGCCACCGGTCCCGACTCACCCCGTCCGGCCACCTGCCCGCAGATTTTTGCAATTGGGGTGGACAGCACGGCGGAATAGTGTAAAATATAGGGTTGATACGCCGGCGCATCTGCCGGCCAGCGTCGGGCTGGGGTATCCCGGGGAGAGTATGTCCCGAGGACGCCCGTGAAGCATTTCGCGTTCGCCGCACTTCTCCTTCTCGCCATCCCAGCCTATGCTGCTCCGGGAAGTGGACAAGGGAGCGTCTTCGACTCCCGGGCCGAGTTGGCTCCCCAGGGCCGGATAGACGACGCGGTGTTCCGCCGCTGGAAGGCGCTGGGGATCCAGCCGGCGGCCCCGTGCAGCGACCACGTGTTCCTGCGACGGGCCTACCTCGACCTCATCGGCACGATCCCCACGGCCCAAGAGGTCCGGCGGTTCCTGGGCGACAAGTCGGCGGACAAGCGCCGCGCCCTGGTGGAGCGGCTTCTCGCTCGCGAGGAGTTCGCCGATTACTGGGCAATGAAGTGGGGGGATCTGCTGCGCGTCAAGGCCGAGTTCCCCATCAACCTCTGGCCCAACGCCGTCCAGGCCTACCACCGCTGGATACGCACGAGCATCAAGGACAGCCTGCCCTACGACCGGTTCGCCCGCGAACTCCTCACGTCCAGCGGCAGCAACTTCCGCGTGGGGCCGGTGAACTTCTACCGCGCCGTCCAGACCAAGGAGCCGCAGGCCCTCGCCAAGGCCGTCGCCCTCCTCTTCCTGGGCGAGCGCGTCGAGAAGTGGGACAAGGCCCGCCTCGACAGCATGGCCGCCTTCTTCTCCTGCGTCGGCTACAAGAAGACCCTCGAATGGAAGGAGGAGATCGTCTTCTTCGACACCGTCAAGGCGGCCAAGGACGCCGAGGCCGGTGCCTTCAAGACAGCGGCCTTCCCCGACGGCGCGCCGGCAAAGCTCTCGCCCGACAAGGACCCGCGCGAGGTCTTCGCCGACTGGCTGATCACCCCGCAGAACCCGTGGTTCACGCGCAACATCGCCAACCGCGTCTGGTCATGGTTCCTCGGCCGCGGAATCATCCACGAGCCTGACGACATCCGGCCCGACAACCCGCCTGCCAACCCCGAACTGCTCGACGTGCTTCAGAAGGAGCTCGTCGCCGCAAAGTACGACCTGAAGCACCTCTTCCGGCTCATCCTCACCTCGGCCACCTACCAGCTCTCCTCCGTGCCCCGCAGCGTTCACCCCGACGCCCTGGCCCAGTTCGCCTGCCACCCCGTGCGGCGGCTCGAGGCCGAGGTGCTGGCCGACGCCTTGTGCCAGATCACGGGCACGACGGAGGAGTACTCGAGCGCCATCCCCGAGCCCTTCACCTTCATCCCCGAGCACAACCGCTCGATCGCGCTGGCCGACGGCAGCATCACAAGCTCGTTCCTCGAGCTCTTCGGCCGGCCCCCCCGCGACACGGGCCTCGAGTCCGAGCGGACCAACGACCCCACGCCCCCGCAGCGCCTGCACCTCCTCAACTCCAGCCACGTCCACCAGAAGCTCGAGCGGAGCGCCAAGCTCCGACCCCTGTTCTCGGACACGCGGCGCGACCTGCGGAGCGCGGCGACCGAGCTCTACCTGACCATCGTCTCGCGCTTCCCCACCGACGAAGAGCTTGCGACCGTGGAGGCATACAGCAAAGGCGAGGAGACCAAAGGACCCAATGCCCTGCTCGACCTGGCCTGGGCGTTGGTCAACAGCACGGAGTTCCTGTACCGACACTAGAGACGCGGCCGGACAACCGACGGGGAAAGGAGACGACATGGGCACGGAGCAAGGTTGGGGCGACGGGCGGGTTTCGCGGCGCGACGCCTTGCGGGGCGGCGTGGCCGGCGCGGCGGGCATACTGCTTGGCGGCAGCATGGCTGCGGCAGCGCCCACGCAGGCGCCCGCGGCGCCACGAAAGGCGACCGCCAAGTCGGTCATCCAGGTCTGGATGTGGGGCGGCCCGCCTCACACCGACACGTTCGACCCCAAGCCCGACGCCGGCTCGGACTACACCGGGCCGCTCACTGGCGTGGCGCGGACGAATGTGGACGGGATCGTCATCGGCGAGCTGCTGCCCCTGTTGGCGCAGCACGCGGACAAGTATTCGCTCATCCGCAGCATGACCCACGGCAACAACGGTCACGAGACCGCTGCCTACATGGTCCAGACCGGGCGCGAGCCGGGCGGCAAGGATGTCTTCCCCAGCGTCGGCGCCGTCGTCGCGCTTTTCAAGGGCTCCGTCCCGGGGTCCGATGGGCTCATCCCCCCCTACATCGTCCTCACCCAGCCCCAGGGCCGCTTCTCCGAGGCCGGCTTCCTCGGCTCACGCTACAAGCCCTTCGCCACCGGCGGCGACCCGGCCAGGCCCGTCTTCGTCGTCGAGGGCATCGCCCTCCCAGGCGTCTCACGCGAGCGCCAGAAGTCGCGCCGCGACCTCCTGCACGACCTCGATGCCCTCGGTAAGGCGATGGAGGGCAACCCGCAGCTCACCGCGCTCAAGAAGAGCGAGGAAAAAGCCTACGACCTCATCCTCGGCGAGGCCGGAAAGGTGTTCGACCTCTCGGACGAGCCGGACGACCTGCGCACCCTCTACGGCCGCACCACATTCGGCCAGTCCTGCCTCGCCGCCCGCCGACTCGTCGAGCGCGGAATCCCCTACATCACGATCAACCACGGCGGGTGGGACACCCACAAAGAGCACTTCCAGGCCATGCGCCGCAAGCTCCCGGAGTTCGATAGAGCGATGTCCACGCTCCTCCTCGACCTCAGCGAGCGCGGGCTGCTCGACAGCACGATCGTCTGGGCCTGCGGCGAGTTCGGCAGGACGCCGAAGGTGGACTGGGGCGGGACGTGGAACGGCGGGCGCCACCACTTCGGCCCCGTCTTCTCCGTCCTCGTCGCCGGCGGCGGCTTCAAGGGCGGCCACGTGGTCGGCGCCTCC
>VGYV01000322.1 GCA_016872855.1 Planctomycetota bacterium | reverse complement strand
CCCCCCCGTGTTGACTTCCCCCCCGCCCCGCTGTATCATCTCCCCTGGTGCCCCCGCAACCACGGACAGGAGGGCGTGTTGCCCAAACGGTGAACTCGTTGGGAGTCCCGCCTTTAGGCGGTCTTCTCCCGCACCAATCCGCCTGAAGGCGGGACTCCGAACGGGGTTGATCCCCTGAAGCGGGTTTGGCCAACACGCCTAGGAGGTGTGACGCATGGTCGAAACACACGCTTGGGTCGAAGTTTCCGCCACCGTCCTTGGCTTGCTTCTGTTCGCCACCGCACTCGCCTCGGCCGGCGAGGCCAAGGCCCCCGACGTTCCCGTCCGGGGGCTCCACACCTTCGCCCCGGCGAAGAAGGACCTGGCCGCCGCACTCGACTTCATCCGCAATGCCCTCCCCAAGGAGGGCGTCAACACCCTCATCATGGAGTTCAACTACAACTTCAACTTCCAGTCCCGCCCCGAGTTCGCCGACCCCAACGCTCTCGGCAAGGACGAGGTGGGCCAGCTCGCCAAGGCCTGCCAGGAGAAGGGCATCGCTCTCATCCCCCAGATCAACTGCCTCGGACACCAGTCCTGGGCCGAAAACACCGCCAAGCTCCTGGTCAAGCACCCGGAGTTCGACGAGACGCCCGGCAAGTTCCCCAAGAACAAGGGCATCTACTGCCGAAGCTACTGCCCCCTCCACCCCGAGGTCCACAAGGTCCTCTTCGCCCTCATGGACGAGTTGGCCACGGCCTGCGAGGCCAAGGCGTTCCACGTGGGGCTGGACGAGGTGTTCATCCTGGCCGACCCCGACTGCCCGCGCTGCAAGGGCAAGAGCACGGCGGAGCTGTTCGCCGGCGAGGTGAAGACCCTTCACGCCCACATCAAGAGCATCGGCTGCACGATGTGGATGTGGGGCGACCGGTTCATTGACGGCAAGGCCACCGGCATCGGCAAGTGGGAAGCCGCCGAGAACGGCACCGCCCCCGCCGTGGACCTGGTGCCGAAGGACATCGTCATCTGCGACTGGCACTACGGCAGCGCGCCCCAGACCCCGAAGTTCTTCGCCGACAAGGGCTTCCCCGTCGTCGCCTGCCCCTGGCGGAACGCGAAGGTCGCCCTTGCCCAGCTCGCCTTCATCCGCAAGCTCCGGGCTGGCGATGACAAGGCCGTGGCCGAGCGCGCCCTCGGCATGGTCCAGACCACCTGGTGTGGCTTCGCCCCGTTCCTTGCGGCCTACCAGGCCCAGGCCACCGGCGCCGCCGCGCCCACCAAGGACGCCCCCGGCGAATCCGCCGCCTGCTTCCGCGCACTGTACAAGGCTGCCCGTGAGGACTGAGCGAAGGGGGGATGCCAACGCATGCTCCGACTAGCAACACGGCTGCGGCTGAACTGCATCCCGAGGCGGGCCGGAATGGCGACCCTGTCGGCAGCTCTGTTCCTCGTGGGCATTGTGGGCTGTGGGTGGCCTATACGGCGCCGCCCCGGACCTTTGTTGGAGGAGGAGTTCGTCAAATCGCTACGTCGGGGGATGACGATCGAGGAGTTGCGCGCGGTCTCGAGTGGGATCCCCTACAATCGTGTCATCAACGGCAGCCTGACTCATGTGACCTTCGTTCAGTTCACATACTATTTCGGCGACAGCAGGCATCCCCGCACGGTGTCTGTGCGCATCGGCCCGCGGAACGGGGGTGCGTTCTTCCTTCCCCCAGAGGATGGGGTGGTCTGCCAGGCATTCCGGTCGGGTGAGCATCCTGACTTCATGCCGGTGTTGGATGAGGACGGAAGACCTGACAAGGTCCGCCACCACGAGAGCTATGAGTTGCTCGAAGTGAGGCCAAGGTTCATAGGAGGGACAGAAGAATTCAAGCAGTACGTTACACAGTGGTTGAGCGCCTTCCGTAGCACGCGCGGTGTCAGGCCTTGAGGGCGTGTTGCCCAAACCCGTTTCAGGGGATCAACCCCGTTCGGAGTCCCGCCTTTAGGCGGATTGGGGCAGGAGGAGACCGCCTGAAGGCGGGACTCCCAACGAGTTCGCCCTTTGGGTAACACGCCCTTGATTAGTGACTAGAGGCCATCAAGCGGCTTGCGAGGGCAGCGAGGGAGCGGGCGAGCCGCGCGGTGCATGCTCGACGCGCCGGCAGGCCGCGGTGACGCTGCTCACGCTGCGGCAGCCAGGAGAATCCCACCGCGGATTACGCGGATGGGCGCGGATAGGAACAGCCGGAAGAAGGCCGTTCAGAACGGTCATTGGCGCGCCCATTGTGGCGTCCGTCAGCTCTTCGAGCAACAGCGCCTTGGCCGTTGCTCTCCGGTGGTGTTTCCCTCTTATCCGCGGCCATCCGCGTAATCCGCGGTTGAGACTCTTCTCCGCCCTTGGTTGAGCGACAGAGCGGAACGGACCGAACCGCGGATTACGCGGATGGGTGCAGATAGGAACAGCCGGAAGAACGCCGGTCAGAACGGTCGTCGGCGCGCCCATTATGTCCTCCGTCAGCTCTTCGAGCAACAGAGCCTTGGCCGTTGCTCTCCGGTGGTGTTTCTTTCTTATCCGCGGCCATCCGCGCAATCCGCGGTCGAGACTCTTCTCCGCCCTTGGTTGAGCGGCAGAGCGGAGGGGACCGAACCGCGGATTGCGCGGATGGGCGCGGATGGGAAGAGCCGGAAGAATGCCGTTCAGAACGGTCATTGGCGCGCCCACTATGCCCTTCGTCAGCTCTTCGTGCAACAGAGCCTTGGCCGTTGCTCTCCGGTGGTGTTTCTTTCTTATCCGCGGCCATCCGCGCAATCCGGGGTCGAGACTCTTCTCCGCCCTTGGTTGAGCGACAGAGCGGAAGGGACCGAACCGCGGATTACGCGGATGGGCGCGGATGGGAAGGACCGCAAGCAGGCGCTTCCCGCACCACGCGCTTCCAGTCGAGCTTGGCGTACTTGAAGTTCAGCAGAAGCGCCACGTTCAGGCCGGTGATCGTCAGATAGCCGATCATCTGAGCCATGTGGTTGTCGTTGAACGCGACAACGACCTTGGGGTCAACGACCACCAGGTCGTCAACGATCATGTCGGGGACCAGAGTGCCGACCAATTCGCCCCGGTAGTGGATGGGGAACTGCTTCTGCTGGTCCACTCGATGGCCTCGGAAGCGCCCGCGCGCTCTTGAAGACGGCCCGCGGGCCGCAGTGGTCGCACGTGCTCCTGTTGACTCGCGCCCCAGGAGGGGGGAAAAGGGCGCGAGTCAAAATGCGCCTCGACAGAGGGCGATGTGGGGCAGCGTAAGTCGCTGCCATATCGGTAGTTGCAGCGTCCGATGGGAGCGCGGCACGCCGGTTCTTGACTCGCGCCCCTGGAGGGGGGAAAAGGGCGCGAGTCAATCCACGCAACAGCCGGCAGGGTTGCGGGTGCAAGTGTTGCCTGGTATACTGCCTGCCTACTAAAGGAGACCACCGATGCGAGTCCTCGTGACTGGCGCTAGCGGGCGATTGGGGCCGTTCGTGGTGGCGGAGCTGGAGGGGGCGGGGCACGAGCTGGTGCTGATGTCGCGCACGCGGCCGGCCGCGGCCGACCGATGGCCGTGGGTGCAGGGGGATATCGCGGACTTCGCGGCGTGCCGCAGGGCGACCGAGGGGGTCGAGGCCATCCAGCACCTCGCCGCCCAGCCCTGGCCGACCGACCACCCCGGCCAGCGGAAGGTGGCTGAGGAGAAGGGCATCCCCTTCGATCAGACGATGCGGTCGAACATCATGGGCACCTACTATCTGCTCCAGGCCGCGGTCGAGCGCGGCATCCGCACGTTCGTGATGACGGGCAGCAACTGTGCCCTCGGCCACGGCTACCGCATCAGCACCCGCGAGTTCCCCTTCCAATATCTGCCCGTGGATGAGGCGCACCCGAGCGACGTGGAGGATTCCTACTCCTACAGCAAGCTGGCGGGGGAGGAGCTGCTGGCGAGCTACACGCGGGCCTATGGCATCCGCACCCACATGGTCCGCGCGGCCGGCATCTGCCCGCCCGCGCGGCGGGCCGACATGGCCGCGCGCGTCGGCCCAGCCAGGGGCTGGGTACCCTGGCTCTGGGCCTGGGTGGGCAGCGAGGACGTGGCGTCCGCCCATCGCCTGCTGATGGAGAAGGCCGAAACCATCCCACCGCACGGCGTGTATTTCTGCAATGGGGACGACACGACGGCGCTGGAGCCGACGATGGAGCTGCTCGAGCGCTTCAAGCCCGAGCTCGCGCCCCTGGCGAAGGGCCTCAGTGGCCACCAAAGCCTCCTCTCCAACGCCCGGCTGAAGCAAACGGTGGGGTGGGAGCACAAGACCTCCTGGCGGGGTGCGTGACCCGGCGGGAGCGAAGGAGAGGAGAGAAGGCAAAATGATTGCGGGCAAAATGATAGGAACATGGGGACTGAGACAGAGGCCAGAAGCGTCGAGGCCACTTGCTTTCTGGCTCAGGAACTCTCCGTCTAGGCTGTTTCGGCCTCCTATCATTTTGCCCGGAATCATTTTGCCTTCAGTCTGCTTCGCGCACCGGGCGAGGACGAGGGACGAGGACGATTGCGGATTGGAGACACGATGAGCGAGCCGATAGGAATGGGGGTGGTTGGCGCGGGGGCGATTGGGATACGCGGGGCGCTGATGCACCTGTCGCAGCCCGACGTGAGTGACCGCGTGCGCCTGGCCGCCGTGTGCGACCCCGTGCCCGGCCGGGCCAAGGCCGCCGCAGAGCGCTACGGCGTGGCCGCCGCCTATGAGACGTATGAGGAGTTGCTCGCCGACCCGGGCGTGGACGCCGTGACGCTCTGCTCGCCGATTGGGCTGCACTACGAGCAGGGCGTCGCTGCCATCGAAGCGGGCAAGCACGTGCACTTCAACAAGACGATGGCCACGAAGGTCGCCGAGTGCGATGACTTGATCGCCCGCGCGGAGAGGAAAGGCGTGCGCCTCGTCGCCTCGCCGGGGATGATGCTCATGCCCTTCAACCGCCGCATCCGCAAGCGCATCCTGGCGGGCGACATCGGCCAGCTCACCTGGGCCATCGCAGGCACGTCCCCAGGCAACTACCACCTGAACGAGGAGTTCCGCAAGTGGGACGACGTGCTGACGCAGGTTGACCCGACGTGGTACTTCAGGCGGCCGGGCGGCGGGCCGATGTACGACGTGACGGTCTACTGCCTGCACAACCTCACGGGCATCCTCGGCCCGGCGAGGCGGGTCGCCGCGATGTCCGGCCTGGTCGTCCACCAGCGCGAGTTCCGCGGCCAGACGATTCAGTGCGATATGGACGACTCGACGTTCCTGCTCCTTAACTTCGGCGATTCGCTCTTCGCCACGGTCTACGGCGGGGCCTTTGGTTCGGTGACGAAGGGCTTCCACCCGAACATCTACGGCACCAAGGGCGCAGTCGTCGGCACCGAGGTCAATGGCCAGCCGACCCAGCTCGATGGGGACCACGAGCCGCACGTCGTCGGGGAGCACGCCAAGCTCCGCGAGAGCCACGTGTTCGAGGACCTGATGCAGCTCGTGGACTGGGTTCGGGACGGCACGCCCTCGATCGCGAACGCGGAGCACGCGCGGCACGTCATTAACATCATCGAATCCGGCTACCGCGCCGCCGCGACCGGCCGCGCCCAGGACCTTCGCACCAGCTTCGAGCCCCTGAAGCCCGAAGAGTGCTGACGCGATACCCCCAAGTGTGGCACGGCTGGCTTGCCCAGCCGTGTCTTCGCTGCCGGCGCAGGAGCACGGCTGGGCAAGCCAGCCGTGCCACAGTTGGAAAGGGGGATGGAGCTATGGGAATCGGCAAGCTGGGAGCTGTGGTCGCCCTTTGGGCAGCCGTTGCTGCCTTGGCCGGGGAGAAGGAGGAGGCGGTGTTTAAGCTCTTCCCCATCGGCACGGTGGAGCGGGAGGAGGGGAAGACGTGTCTGGTGGTCGCGGAGAAGTACGCCGAGGGGCTGGCCGGGCTGGAGGGCTTCTCGCACGTGGTCGTGCTCTATTGGTTCGACAAGAACGACACGCCGCAGAAGCGGAGCATCCTGAAGGTGCGGCCCCGCGGCGACGCCGCGAACCCGCTGACAGGCGTCTTCGCGTGCAGGACGCCCGTGCGGCCCAACCTCATCGGCCTCTCCGTCGCCAAGATCGTGGCAGTCGAGAAGAACAAGGTCCAGGTCGCGGACATTGATGCCTTCGACCACACGCCGCTCCTGGACCTCAAGCCCTTCATCCCGACCGACAACCCGACCCAGGGCATCCGCGTGCCCGACTGGGCGAAGAAGGGGAAAGGGGAGAGGTGAGGGGGCGCTGCTTTGGCTGATCTGTCGGATCCGTCGGATCGGTCGGATCCGACCGATCGGTGCAACCCGACCGGTGCCGGGAGCCGCCTCGGCCATTTGACTTCGCCCGTCCCCGCCTTAGAATGGTGGGCGGAGGCGAGATGGCCGAGACGAAGAAGCTGTTCAGCACCGACGAGTTGCCCGAGGCCGCCACTCCGGCCATGCGGCAGTACGCCCGCTTCAAGAAGCAGCACCCTGAGTCCATCCTGCTCTTCCGCATGGGCGACTTCTATGAGACATTCTACGACGACGCGAAGACGATCTCGCGGGTGTGCGGGCTGACGCTCACGTCGCGGCAGCACGGGGCGGGGGCCGTGCCGCTCGCGGGCTTCCCCTATCACTCGGTTGACACCTATCTCAAGCGCCTCATCGTCGCGGGCCACAAGGTGGCCGTGTGCGACCAGGTGCAGGACCCCCGCGAGGCTAAGGGGGTGGTGGACCGCGACGTGACGCGGGTGGTGACGCCCGGCACGCTGACCGAGGAGTCGCTCCTCGACGCGAAGGCGAACAATTTCCTTGTGGCGATCGCGGCCTTCGGAAGACCGCCTAAAGGCGGGACTCCAAACGAAAGACCGCCTAAAGGCGGGACTCCGAACAGTGTGGGCCTTGCGTGGGTGGACCTCTCGACCGGGCGGTTCCTCGTCCAGGAGGTCGAGCCGGGGCAACTGCTCGATGAGCTGGGCCGCATCGGCGCCGCCGAATGCCTGGTGCCCGACAGCCAGTACCGCACCGAGGACAGCGTGCTCGAGCCCCTCCGCCCCGTGCTGCACGCGCACTGGACGCCTCGGCCCGACTGGGCGTTCGACCCCGCGAGCGGCCGCAAGGCGCTGCTCGAGCACTTCGGCGTCGCCTCGCTCGAAGGCTTCGGCTGCCAGGGCCTCAAGACGGGCCTCGGCGCCGCCGGCGCCGTGCTCGACTACCTGACCGAGACCCAGCGGGGCAGCCTCGGCAACATCACGAAGATCGAGCGCTTCGTCCGCACCGACCACCTCATCCTCGACAAGGCGACCCAGGCGAGCCTGGAACTGGTCGAGACGCTTCGCACGCGGCGGCAGGACGCCACGCTGCTCGGCGTGCTCGACGCCACGGTGACGCCGATGGGCGGGCGCCTCTTCCGGCAGATGCTCCTCTACCCGCTACGCGACGTGGCGGCCATCCTGCGGCGGCAGGGGGCCGTGGCCGAACTCGTCGGCCAACCGCTCCTCCGCGAGGAGCTGCGGGCGATGCTCAAGGGTGTCCAGGACATCGAGCGTCTGGCCTCAAAGGTCGCCTATCGCCGCGCGAACCCCCGCGACCTCGTGGGCCTCAAGCAGTCGGCGGCGGCGCTTCCCGGCCTCAAGGCCAAGCTGGCCGCCTGCGCCTGCCCGCTGCTTGCCGAGACCCACGCGGAACTTGACACGCTCGACGACATCCGCGAGCTGATCGAGCGGAGCATCGTGGCCGACCCGCCGACCTCGCTGACCGACGGCGGCATCATCCGCCCCGGCTACGACCCGAAGCTCGACGAGGAGCGCTCGGTGGCCCGCGACGGCAAGAGCTGGCTCGCGCGCTTCCAGGCCGACGAAATCCGCCGCACCGGCATCGAATCCCTCAAGGTCGGCTACAACCAGGTCTTCGGCTACTACATCGAGATCACAAACGTCCACGCCCAAAAGGTCCCCGCCGACTACAGCCGCAAGCAGACGCTGAAGAACGCCGAGCGCTACATCACGCCCGAGCTGAAGGCGTGGGAGGAGAAGATCGTCGGCGCCGACGAGCGGGCGAAGGAACTGGAGTACGACCTCTTCGTCGCCCTCCGCGACCAGGTGGCCGCCCAGGTCGAGCGCCTCCAGCGCGTGGGCAACCTGGTGGCACAGGTGGATTGCTTCGCTTCCCTCGCCCACGTGGCGACGGAGCGCGGCTATTGCGCGCCAGAGGTGGCCGACGACCTGGTCGTCCACATCGAGGAGGGGCGGCACCCCGTCCTCGAGGTCACCCTCGAATCGGGCAAGTTCGTCCCTAACGATGTCCTGCTCGATGGCGAGGCGAACCGCATTGCTGTCATCACCGGGCCGAACATGGCGGGGAAATCCACCTACATTCGCCAGGCGGCGCTCCTGGTGCTCATGGCTCAGATGGGCAGCTTCGTCCCCGCCAAGAAGGCCCACATCGGCGTGGCCGACCGCATCTTCACACGCGTGGGCGCGAGCGACGAGTTGGCCCGCGGCCAGAGCACCTTCATGGTCGAGATGATCGAGACGGCGAACATCCTCAACAACGCCTCGCCACGCAGCCTCCTCATCCTCGACGAGGTGGGCCGCGGCACCAGCACCTTCGACGGCGTCTCCATCGCCTGGGCCGTCAGCGAGTTCCTGCACGAGCACGTCCGCGCCCGCACCCTCTTCGCCACCCACTACCACGAGCTGACCGAGCTGGCCCTCCTCCTGGACGGCGTGAAGAACTACAACATCGCCGTCCGCGAGTGGAAGGACGAGATCATCTTCCTCCACAAAATCGTCGAGGGGGGCACGGACAAGAGCTACGGCATCCACGTCGCCCGGCTCGCTGGCATCCCGCGCAAGGTCGTCGAGCGGGCGAAAGTGATCCTGGGCAATCTCGAAGCCGCCTCGCTCACGCCCAACGACAAGCCCCGCTTTGCCCCCACGCTCGACCAGGCGGGCGCCAACCCCAAGACCCTCCAACTCACCCTCTTCGGCTCCCTCCACGCCGAGACCATCGAGGAGCTGAAGCGCCTCGACCTCGACAACCTGACCCCCCTCGACGCCCTGGCCGCCCTCCAGCGCCTCCAGCGAGACATCGTGAAGCGCGAAGGATCGTCCAGGAAGGGCCGGTAGGGGGGTGCAGTAACGGATTTGTGCGCCGCCCGCCGTCGTTCGTAGTTCGGCGTTTACGCGGCTCTTCTGTGCGCCCTGGCAGCCCTGAAGACCGCCTGAAGGCCGAACTACGAACAAAAACGCCCGCTTCGGCGCGCAAATCCGTTATTGCACCCCCGGTAGGGCGTGCATACCTGCACGCGGGACCTTTTCGCCAGGCATCTCTTGCGCGCGGCCGCGCCACCTGATAGACTGCCCAACACGGGAGCGACTAGTTGCTTGCGGCGCACCATTCGGGCGCGAGGAGGAGAAGCCATGTCACGGAGCATCGGTGTGCCACAGCCGCCCTCGGCTGTGCGTGTGACGTGCTGGACTCTGGTGGCCCTGGCTACAGGGCTGCTGGGCGCAGGGTGTGGCGAGCAGCGCGAGATAACGGTTGACCTGGGTGGCGGAGTGACGATGGAACTGGTGCTCATCCCCCCGGGCTCGTTCGACATGGGCTCCGAGAAAGGCCACGCGGATTGGAAACCAGTCCACAAGGTCACGATTGAGAAGGCGTTCTACATTGGCAAGTACGAGG
>VGYV01000321.1 GCA_016872855.1 Planctomycetota bacterium | reverse complement strand
GTGCCGCGTGTTGGACGTGAAGATGACGGCGCACCTGTGGGGCATCGTCTCCAAGAGAGTGAGCCAGAGGCTTTGGGCCTGCGGGGCGATCTTGTCCACCTCCTCGACGACGATCACGCGCCAGCCGGAGCCGAAGAGGGCCGAATGGCCGAGCGTGTCCTCGACCTCGCGCACCCGCTCCGCCGTGCATTTCCCCGAGGGGATGTGCTCGACGTGGCATTCGTCGGCGCCCAGGGACTTGGCGACGAGGCGGGCGACGGTGGACTTGCCGACGCCCGCCGGCCCGGTCAGGAGCAGGACGAGCGAGTCGCGGGCCTCGCGGGCCTGCGTGGCGAGGGCGGCGATCTTCTCGATGGCCTTGTCGTTGCCGACGACCTCGGCCCACGACTGCGGGCGATACCTGTCAGCCAGCATGGCGGGCCTCCTTGACGCCGTGGGCCGCGGGAAGGGCGTTGAGGCGACGGGCGACCTCGGCGGCGCCCTTGCGGTAGACGGTGACGGCTACCAGCTCGTGGCCGCAGTAGACGGCCCAGAAGCGATAGCGGTAGTGGCCGATGGTGTAGGGGGCGAGGCCCTCGCCCACGTTCCCGACGCTGTGCGGGTGAGACAGTCGGCTTGCCATTGACGCTTGCTCCTCACGCTGCTATACTCAGGTCTGCAAGACGCTTCGGCGCCTTGCGCTGCGCCCCGCCGGTTTCGCTCCAACGAGCCGGCGGGGTCTACTGCTTCATTGGCGACTCCTCTCGTGTTGACTGGCTCCTCCCCTCGTGCCCCAAGTATACCACAGCTTCCCCGTGGTGTCAAGTGGTCACTTGCAATACACGCTTGAAACAGGCGCGAAAGCGTCCCGAAACCGCGCCGAAGCCGCTGTCAAACCGGCAGTCGTCGGGGCCGCGCCGGGCGGGCGGCGCGCTGTGGCAGGCGGGAATCCCGTCGAGGCGCGACGAAGCGAGGCGCGAGCGCGGGGCGCGGAACTCGACGGCGACGAGCCCGAGGGCGGCGGGATGGCGGACCGATCGGCAAGCATTCTTTTCGGATAGGGTTGGTTAGGCTTGGGAAAACTGAACCACGCCCCCGGCGGGGCGCGAACGGTTCCCCCCACTAGCTATACCTTCGCCCGACATCCATTTTCGGAAGTGTAGCGGATCGCAAAGCTGTGGGCGGCTGCTCAGGTGGCGCGCCGAGTTCCGTTTGGCCGCGCTCGCCTCGCCCCATGTGCTGGGGGGTTGGGGCTCTCGTGCGCGGACATCGCGCCCCGTCGCAAGCGCGGCCCGGCGCGGCACGAGGCAGGCGCCCCACGCCGCTCCGCACTTGACAGGCCGTGGCCGTTGCGCACAATGGCAGGCTGTGGGGGGAGCACCCCGGCCTCGGGGCGCCCAGGAGCGGTCTGGCCGGTTGTTCCAAGGGTGACAGGAGCGGGGGCACGATGGGCGGAACTGGCCAGTACGCGCACAGTCGCCTGGGTCGCCCCGGAGAGGAATGGCACCGGCTAGAGGAGCATCTCTCTGGGGTCGCAGAGCTTGCTGCCCGCTGGGCAGGCGAGTCCATTGGGACGGAGTGGGGTTGGCTCGCCGGGCTATGGCACGACCTCGGCAAGTATAGACCGGATTTCCAGGCGTATCTGCGGGGCCAAGTGCAGAGCGCCGAGCACTCGATTATTGGCGCCCTGCTTGCATTCAATCTTCACCACGAGTTTGGCCTGCCTCTTGCGCTCGCCATTGCCGGGCATCATGGTGGACTCCCCAACCTGCGGGCTGACAGCGGCGGCGGCCCGACGCCTCTGATTGAGCGCCTTCGACGCGCAGAGGGCATCCTTGCCGAGGCGCTCCCCCACATTCCCACGAGGGTCGTCGGTCGAGCACTGCCAAGTCTGCCGTCGCGTCTGCTGTCGAAGTCACAGGCGACTACTCGCAGCGCAGAGTTCTGGATTCGGCTGTTATTCTCGGCGTTGGTGGATGCGGATTTCCTAGACACGGAGCGGTTCTTCTGTCCCGGAACGCGCGAACTCGCTCTTTGCTCGTCGAGTCCAATTCCGGTCCTGCGGCAGCGCCTGGATGGCTGCCTGGATGATCTCATGAGCAAGGCTGACCCTAACCCGGTGAACACCGTGCGCGCGAAGGTGTTAGGCGCCTGCCGAGATGCTGCCGAGCAGCCACTCGGCTTCTTTAGCCTCTCGGCCCCGACGGGAGCCGGCAAGACGTTCTCCGCCATGGCTTTCGCTCTACGGCACGCGGAGCGCCACGAGTTGCGGCGGGTGATCGTCGTCATCCCCTACACCAGCATCATCGAGCAGAACGCGGCTCGCTACCGCAAGGTCTTGGGTTCAGAGAACGTTATCGAGCACCACTCGAACCTCGACCCAGCCACCGAAACCCAGAAGAACCGCCTCGCCAGCGAGAACTGGGACGCGCCTATCATCGTCACCACAAGCGTCCAGTTCTTCGAGTCCCTGTTCGGCAACAAGCCTTCCCAGTGCAGGAAACTGCATAACATCGTCCGCAGTGTCATCGTTTTGGACGAGGTGCAGACGCTTCCAACTGCCTTCCTCCTGCCGGTCCTCGATGGACTGACCGAACTGGTCTGCCACTATGGGTGCTCCGTCGTGCTCAGCACCGCGACACAACCCGCCCTTGTCCAACGCCCCGCCATGCCATACGGCTTGGCTGGGGTTCGGGAGATTGTCCCCGCGCCCGCGGACCTGGCCCACTGTCTGAGCCGGGTCGAGGTCAACTGGCCCGCGCCTTCCGCCGCGCCGGTGGAATGGCCGCAACTTGCGCAGACCCTCACCGAGCATTGCCGCGTTCTGGCAATTGTCCACCGCCGCCAAGACGCCCGCGACCTGGCCCGGCTTCTCCCCGCCGATGGCCTGTACCATCTCTCTGCCTTGATGTGCCCGAAGCACCGCAGCGATGTCCTGGGCCAAGTCCAGCAGGCGCTCAGTGAGGGTCGCGCATGCCGTCTCGTCTCTACCCAACTGGTCGAAGCCGGCGTGGATGTGGACTTCCCGGTGGTCTACCGCGCGCTCGCGGGCCTCGACAGCATCGCTCAGGCGGCCGGCCGGTGCAACAGAGAAGGGCTGTTGGCACGCGGGCAGGTCGTTGTGTTCCCCGCACCAACGCAGCCGCCGGCCGGCATCCTGCGGAAGGCGCTTGACACAGCGTCCTCTCTCCTTCAAGAGAAGGGCGGGCAACTCGACCTCGACGATCCCAACGTGATTGACGCCTACTTCCGCAACCTGTACTTCACTGTCGAGCACGACAGCAAAGGCATCCAAGCGGAGCGGCAGCAGCTCAACTTCGCCACGGTCGCCCGGAAGTTCAAGCTTATCGAGGACTGGGCCATGCACCCAGTCGTGGTTCCCTATGGGGCATCTAGGGAACGCATTGAGGAACTGCGCTCACGCGGCCCGACCCGCAAGACGCTTCGCGCCCTCCAGCCCTATCTGGTCAACGTATACGAGAAGGAGTTCGACCTTCTCTGTCGGGCGGGAGCGGTTGAGGTCATTGGCGAATCGGTTTCCTGTCTGGCCGAGCCGTTTCACCATCTCTACGATGGGCGGTTCGGCCTTGTGATCGAGGGTTCACCGTTGGCCGACCCCGGCTCGCTCATCGTGTCGGACTGAGGCGCCGGCGTCGGCTCCACTCGGGGGCACCCCTGAAAGGAGGGCCATGCCATGTCCGGCCAGCGAAGTCCGACGCTTTGTGTCCGCGTGCGGGGGCAGCTTGCCTGCTTCACCCGCCCAGAGCTGAAGGTCGAGCGGGTGTCCTATCCCGTCATGACCCCCTCAGCCGCGCGTGGCGTCCTGGAGGCCATCCTGTGGAAACCGGCCATCCAGTGGCACGTCGAGCGCATCCACGTCCTCAACCCGATCCAGTTCACCGCATTCAGGAGGAACGAGGTCAACCACAAGGCTCCTTGCCCCAAGGCGAAGCTGGTCGAGGAAGGCGGCCCCGCCCCGGTCTACTACGCCGACGACGAGAGCCATCGCGCCCAACGTAACACGGTCGCGCTCCGCGACGTGGACTACCTCATCGAAGCCCACCTCACGATCACTGACAGGGCCGGGCCGGACGACAACATGACCAAGTTCGTGGACATGTTCCAGCGTCGCGTTGCCAAGGGCCAGCACTTCCACCAGCCCTACCTCGGCTGCCGCGAGTTTGTCGCCGAGGTCTCGCCGCCTGACCGATGCACCCAACCCATTCAGGAAACGCGCGATCTCGGCCTCATGCTGTGGGACGTGGACTACACGGGGGCCGAGAAGCGACCGATCTTCTTCCAGGCGTGCCTTGAAGACGGTGTCCTGGCAGTCCCAGCGGAGACCGAGACCACGCTCGCCGTTCCACAGGTGGAAGGAGGTGCCCAATGATCCTCCAGGCGCTCTACAAGCTTGCGGAGGATGAACACCTCATTGATGACCTGGACTACCAGCTTACGCCCGTGGCGTGGTTGGTGCGCGTGGCGGATGGCGGCGTGTTGCTGCCACCGATCCAGTCGAATCACATTGAAGCAAAGGGGACGGGAGCCAAGGGTGTACCGAAGCTGGAAGGCATGAGGCGGCGCGTGCCAACTCGCGCCCCAAGCCGATCCGGAACGAAACCGCCCGCTGAGTTCCTGGTTGACAACCCCCTCTATGTCTTCGGGACTTCCGTAGACGAGAAGTACGGGAAGGATGTCGCTTCACAGAGGGCGTCAGACTTCCGTGAGAAGGTGCGGCGTTGCTGGCAGCAGACAGGCGATCAGGGCGTGAAGGCCGTGCTCGATTTCCTCGATGCAGTAGCCGCTGACCCACAAGCGGTTGATCTCCCCTTGACCCCGAAAGTCAGGAGCAACGACCTGTTCGCCTTCGTCTACGCTCCCGACCGAGACATGCTTGTCAGCGACCGCCCCCTGGTGGAGCAGTACTGGCGGGAAGTGCGACGTTCGTCGCTACCCTCTGGCGCGGGCACGTTCCGCTGCTTGGTCACGGGCGCTCCTTGCATACCGGTCGAGAAGCACCCGAAGCTCAAGCATGTCCCCCAGAAAGGCGGCGCGGGAGACCTTGCCCTGGTTCCCTTGGGAAGTCCGAGCGATAGCTTCGAGTCCTACGGGTGGATCAAGAACGACAACGCGCCGGTGTCGCCCTGCGCATCGGAGGCGTGCGCCAGAGCGCTCAACCGGCTTCTTGATCCGGCCCCGCGCGATCCAGCAAACCCCCAGCTCGTGTTGCCCCGTAGGAATCTGCGCCTCAGCGCAGACACCGTCGTCTGCTACTGGGCAGCGGACAAGCGCTCGGATGACTTTCTGTCCTGCTTCGGCGCGCTGCTTGATGCCAACCCAGACGAAGTGAAGGCTCTCTACCAATCCGTTTGGCGAGGCATCCCGCCTACCCTCGAAGACCCGTCCGCCTTCTACGCCCTCACTCTCAGCGGCGCACAGGGGCGGGCCACGGTCCGCGACTGGTTTGAGTCCACGGTCCAGACGGTTGCCGGCAACCTGGCCCAGCACTTCGCCGACCTCAGCATCGTCCGTAACACCCCCAAGCCAAAGGGCCGCGATCACCCGCCACACTTCCGCCTCCGCGATCTCCTGGAGTCGCTCGCGCCACCCGCTGAACACCGAAGCGAAGGAGTCCCCGCGCCTCTGGCAGCGGAACTCGTTCGCGCCGCGCTTCACAAGACCCCGTATCCCTTCTCGCTCCTCCAAAGGGCCGTCCTGCGATTCCGCGCCGAGATCGCCAAGCAGACCGACGAGAAGGAGTGGTGGAGTGTGTTGGATCGCAACGACGCCCGCGTGGCTCTTATCAAGGCTGTCATCAACCGCAGTAAGCGCGTCCTCGCGCGCCTACCTAACTCCTACGAGGAGGTGAAACAAGACATGGACCCTACGAATGCCAACCCTGGTTACCTGCTCGGCCGTCTGATGGCAGTCGTCGAGCGAATGCAGCAACTCACCCTTCCTGACGTTGGCTCGACGGTTGTGGACAGGTTCTTCAGCGGGGCCTCGGCCTCGCCCGCTGCCGCGTTCCCACGGCTGCTCAAGAACATGAGGCACCACGCCAGCAAGGCCAAAGACGACGACAAGAAGCGAGGCACGGCCCGGTGGCTCGACGGCCAGGCAGACGACATCCTCACAAAGCTCCCCTCGTTTCCGCCGTACCTCAGTCTTGAGCAGCAGGGATTCTTCGTTCTCGGCTACCACCAGCAGCGACATTGGCTCTGGATGAGCAAGGAAGACCGTACCCAATTGGAGGCAAGAAGCCAAGCGTGAGACCCGCCCGCCCAAGCGTGGGTCACGACTTCCCTCAACCAGACCGGCACAGGAGTTCAGCGCAATGGCTACGACAGGAACTGTCACGAACGTGATCGAACACCGCCACGACTTCGTCTTGGTCTTCGATGTCGTCAATGGCAACCCCAACGGAGACCCCGACGCAGGCAACGCCCCAAGGACGGACCCTGAGACAGGCCACGGCCTGGTTTCCGACGTCTGCCTCAAGCGAAAGGTCCGGAACTTCATCACCCTTGCGAAACGGAACCCTCAGACGGGCGAGCCAGAGGCAGGCTATGACATCTACGTCAAGCACGGTGGCATCCTCTTGGCCGAACACGAGAAGGCGTTCGCGGCGCCCGGCGTGAAGCTCGCTGACGACAAGCACCACGGAGATGCCGCTCTCCGGGCGCGCGCCTGGATGTGCCAGACGTACTACGACATCCGCGCATTCGGCGCGGTCCTCTCGGTCGGCCAGAAACGGGCACTGAACTGCGGGCAAGTCCGCGGCCCCGTCCAGATCACCTTCGCGCGCTCAGTGGACCCAATCGCCTCACTTGAGCAATCGATCACCCGGGTGGCTGTCACCACTCCGGAGAAGGCTCAGCAACAGATTGACGAGAAAGGCGCTGTCTACTCCGAGATGGGCAGGAAGGAGATCATCCCCTACGCTCTGTATGTCGCCCACGGTTTCGTCTCGCCCAACCTGGCCGCCGACACACGCTTCTGTCAGGCTGATCTCGACCTTCTCTGGACGGCCCTCATGAGCATGTTTGAACTCGATCACTCCGCCGCCCGCGGCGAGATGGCGACCCGCAAGCTCATCGTCTTCGAGCACGAGAGCCACCTCGGCAACGCCCCGGCCCACGCTCTCTTTGAGCGGATCACCATCGAGCGCAAGGATCAGACCAAGCCTCCCCGCTGCTTCACCGACTACGCTGTGAAGCTCAACAGGGATGGCCTCCCCGCGGGGATTACTGTGCATGAGATGGTCTGAGAGCCGCCCATGTTCGACGAAGACGACCTCCTGCCCCTCTCGGCGCTCCAACACCTGCTGTTCTGCGAACGGCAGTGCGCGCTGATCCACCTGGAGCAAGCGTGGGATGAGAACCGTCTCACGGCAGAGGGGCGGGTGCTTCACGAGCGAGTCCACGAGCAGGGGGACGAGACGCGGGGGGACGTGCACGTCGCCCGCGGCGTCCCCCTGCGCTCGCTCCGCCTCGGCCTCGCGGCCAAGGCCGATGTCGTCGAGTACCACCGCATCGAGGAAGCCGTGACCTCTCCTGACTCCGAACACCCAGCCCCGCCCGGCGTCCGCCTGCCCGATCTGCCCGGCCTCTGGCGCCCATTCCCTGTGGAGTACAAACGCGGCCGGCCCAAGCCCGATCATTGTGACCTCGTGCAACTGTGCGCTCAGGCCCTCTGCCTTGAGGAGATGCACGGCGTTGCCGTCCCGCGCGGGGCGCTGTTCTACGGCGCCACGCGCCGCCGTCTTGAGGTGGAGTTCGACGTCGCGCTCCGCCGCGAGACTCAGGACGCCGCCCGCCGCCTTCACGCCCTAGTCGCGGCCCAGCAGACGCCCAAGCCGCAGTTCGGCCCCAAGTGCGAGCGATGCTCCCTGGCCGACCTCTGCCTTCCCCACGCTGGCAGCGGGCGCTCAGCCGCCCGGTATCTCCGTGCCACTCTCGACCAACTGGGAAGGAACGAGGCATGAAACACCTTCTGAACACCCTCTATGTCACCACCCAAGGCGCCTACCTCGCCCGCGAGGGCGACGCCGTGCTCGTCCGCGTGGAGAAGGAGACCCGGCTCCGCGTCCCCATCCACACCATCGAGAGCGTCGTCTGCTTCGGACGGGTCTCGTGCAGTCCCTCGCTCATGGGGCTGTGCGGTGAGCGCAACGTTGCCATCTCCTTCCTCAGCGAGAGGGGGCGGTTCCTGGCCCGCGTCGAGGGACGCACGTCGGGCAACGTCCTGCTTCGGCGCCAGCAGTACCGGCTTGCCGACGAGCCGCAGTTCTCCGCCGCAGTCGCTACCTCCTTCGTCGCCGCGAAGATCGCCAACTCCCGCACCGTCCTCCAGCGCGCCATCCGCGACCACCCCGAGAACCCCAATGCCCCAGCCATTCAGGGCGCCGTGGACAAGCTGGCCCTGATGCTCGAAGACCTCAAACGTGGCCCGAATCTCGAGACCGTCCGCGGCATCGAGGGCGACGCCGCCCGCACCTACTTCGCCACCTTCGACCACCTCATCACCGCGCAGAAGGATGCCTTCTTCTTCCGCGAGCGCAGCCGCCGACCGCCCCTCGACAACGTGAATGCTCTGCTCTCGTTCCTCTACACCATCCTCACCCACGACGCCGCCGGCGCACTTGAGACCGTGGGCCTCGACCCCCAGGTTGGCTTCCTCCACCGCGACCGGCCCGGCCGCCCCAGCCTCGCCCTTGATCTTGTCGAGGAGTTCCGCGCCTTCCTTGCCGACCGCCTTGCCCTCTCCCTCATCAACCTGCGACAGGTTGACGGCGGCGGCTTCAAGGCCACCGAATCGGGCGCCGTTCACATGGCCGACCCCACCCGCAAAGCCCTTCTCGTCGCCTACCAGAAACGCAAGCAAGAGGAAATCCAGCACCCCTTCCTCGGCGAGAAGACCCACATCGGAGTCCTCGTCCACCTCCAGGCCCGGCTCCTGGCCCGTTACATTCGTGGCGACCTCGATGGCTACCCCCCCTTCATCTGGAAGTGAGAGGGAAACCACAATGCTTGTCCTTGTCAGCTATGACGTGAGCACCGTCACCCCCGAGGGGCGGCGCCGCCTTCGTAGGGTCGCAAAGACCTGCCTCGACCGGGGCCAGCGCGTGCAGAACTCCGTCTTCGAGTGCCTCGTGGACCAGGCCCAGTGGACCCAACTCCGCGCGCGCCTCGTTCAGGAGTTCAACCCCGACGAGGACAGCCTCCGCTTCTACTTCCTCGGCAACAACTGGCGTGGCCATGTCGAGCATCTGGGCACCAAGGCCACCATTGACTTGGAGGGGCCTCTGATTACCTGAGAAACTGCTCCGCGAACCCCAAGCGATCACGATTCCCCTAGAGAGCTTCGCGGAAGCCATAAGCTCTTTGACAATCAGGACAACCGCGTGGGCATTGGCCCCAGCAACGGCGTGCCCGATGGTGCGCCGCACACATTCGCGGAAACGGAAGTACAACCTCTTTACAGATGGGCACATAGCCCATCTGCTTCGCCGCCCCGCGCGGGCGGCGTGGATTGAAACTCGTGGAAGCCTGTATCATCCCCAACGCGGGGAATCGCCGCCCCGCGCGGGCGGCGTGGATTGAAACTCGTGGAAGCCTGTATCATCCCCAACGCGGGGATCGCCGCCCCGCGCGGGCGGCGTGGATTGAAACTCCAGGTAGGGCATCAGCGTCCCCGCCAGCGGCCTCGCCGCCCCGCGCGGGCGGCGTGGATTGAAACGCGCTAGGCACGCAGTAGATGTCCAGGACGCGGATC
>VGYV01000320.1 GCA_016872855.1 Planctomycetota bacterium | reverse complement strand
CTTCGTCCGCAAGCTCAGCGAGAAGACCAAGCGCAAGTTCTCGCTCCCATCGGAGTCTGAGTGGGAGTACGCTTGCCGGGCCGGGACCACCACCGAGTACTGCTTCGGCGACGACGAGGCCGGCCTCGACGGCTATGCCTGGTACGCGGGCAACTCCGGTGCTAGGACGTACCCAGTCGGCCAGAAGAAGCCCAACAAGTGGGGGCTCCACGACATGCACGGCAATGTGTGGGAGTGGTGCGAAGACGCCTGGCATGAGTCCTATGGGGGCGCGCCCGCCGATGGCTCGGCCTGGACAGAAGGAGGCTACCAGCGTGTTTGCGTGTGGCGCGGCGGCTCCTGGGGGAGCGCCCCTCGGTACTGCCGTTCCTCGTACCGTGGCAGGGACCTCGCAGGGTTCGTCCTGAACGACACCGGCTGTCGGGTTGTCTTGCGAGACTTCTGACTGCGGCGGAGTGTTCTCCCCTCTCGCCATCCTCCGCTTGAGCCACTATCCCACCGAGTTCATCAAGTTCTCCGAGTAGCTGCCACCGAAGCCCCCCCATCGTCAAGGCGCCATACTATATCACCCCCGTGAGGGAGGAACTGATACAGTATGGTGGGAAAGGCCGTGGAGCGGCCCGGATCGCCAAAGCGCTATACTGTATCACCTCGCGGTGGCGGCAGAGGTGATACGGTACGGCGGCGGGGCGTCTGGTTTCCCAGACTCCTCGCCCTCGGCTGTCTGGGCAGTTCGTCTCCGTCACTGGCGGCCCGACGCGCGTTGCGCCGGAAGGCGGGAACAGGTAGAATCTCTGCGTGGTGGTTGCTCTCTCGAACGGAGTCCGCTGTGAAGCTCGTCGTCGAGCGCTCGGCCCTGGGCGGCAGCGTGCGCATCCCGGGGTCGAAATCGCACACCATTCGCGCGGTGGTCATCGCCTCGCTGGCCGATGGGACGTCCACGATCCGCCAGCCGCTCGATTCGCTCGACACGCTGGCCTGTGTGAGGGTGTGCCGGGGGCTGGGGGCGGAGATTTCCGATTTCCGATTTCCGATTGCCGATTGCGGCCAAAGAAGGGAAGAGAACGGAGGACGAGGGACGAGGGACGAGGACGAGGACGAACGGAGGGTGTGGAGTGTGACGGGGACGGGGGGGAGGCTGGCGACGCCGGGCGATGTGCTCGATGTGGGGAACTCGGGCACGACGCTCTACGTGACGCTGAGCATGGCGGCACTGGGGCGGGGCTGGAGCGTGTTCACGGGGGACGAGCAGACGCGGCGGCGTCCCGCCGGGCCGCTGCTCGATGCGCTGCTGGTGCTGGGGGCGGCCGCCTTCTCGACGCGGGGGAACGGCTGCGCGCCAATCGTCATTCGCGGGCCGCTGACGGGCGGGCGAGTGGCCATCGAGTGCCCCACGTCGCAGTATCTCACCAGCCTGCTCCTCAACTGCCCGCTGGCCGAGGGCGACACGGTGATCGAGGTGCCGCTGCTCCACGAGCGGCCCTACGTGGAGATGACGCTCGGGTGGCTCGACCGCCAGGGCATCCGCTACGAGCGCGAGGGCTTCGAGCGCTTCCAGGTGCCCGGCGGCCAGGCCTACAAGCCCCTTGATGTGGCCATCCCCGCCGACTTCTCGTCGGCGACGTTCTTCCTGTGCGCCGCGGCCATCACGGGGGCGGATGTGACGCTGCTCGGCCTCGACCGCGAGGACACCCAGGGCGACAAGGCCGTGCTCGACTACCTGGCCGCGATGGGCGCCCGCGTCGAGTGGCTGCCCGACGGCGTCCGCCTCCGCGGCGGCGAGCTCAAAGGCGGGGAGTTCGACCTGAACGCGACGCCTGACGCCTTGCCCGCGATGGCGGTGGCCGCCTGCTTCGCCTCGGGCGTGACGCGGCTTGTGAACGTGCCGCAGGCCCGCATCAAGGAGACCGACCGACTGGCCGTGATGCACCAGGAACTGGCCAAGATGGGCGCACGCATCGAGGAGCTGGCCGACGGCTTGGTGATCCAGGGCGGCGGGCCGCGGGGCGCCGTGGTGGACGGCCACGGCGACCATCGCGTGGTCATGGCCCTGGCCGTGGCCGGCCTCGCCGCCGAAGGCCGCACCGAGATCGCCACCGCCGAAGCCGCGGCCGTGACGTTCCCCAACTTCGTGGACATGATGGTGGCCCTCGGCGCCAAGATGGGGATGGATGGATGATTGGATGATTGGATGAATGGATGGATGGGTGCCAGAATCCGCCTGCCTTCTGACATTCATCCACCCATCCACCCATCCATTCATCACCTCTCGGGTGTGTCTCGGCGATGAAGGGTAGCGCGTGAGCCTGAGCTGGGATGACGAGAATCGGCCGATTGACCTGCACGTCCACACGACGGCGAGCGACGGCGACACGTCGCCCGCCGCGTGCGTGGACGAGGCGAAGCGGCTGGGCCTCGCCGCCATCGGCATCACCGACCACGACACCGTGGCGGGCAACGCCGAGGCCGAGGCCCGCGGCCGCGAGGTCGGCGTCGAGGTCGTCCCTGGCGTCGAGGTGAGCGTCCAGCACGAGCGGCTCACTGTCCATATCCTGGGCTACTTCCCGGAGCCCGGGGTCGCGGAGCTCGAGGCCGTGCTGGCGGCCCTTCGGGAGCACCGCGAGGAGCGGAACCCGCGCATCCTGCGGCGGCTGGCCGAAGTTGGGTGCCCGGTGACGCCCGACGAGTTGGCCGCTGAAGCGGCCGGCGGCGTGGCCGGGCGGCCCCACATTGCGGCAGTGATGATTCGCAAGGGCTACGTGGGCAACCTTCAGGAGGCGTTCGACCGCTACCTGGCCAAGGGGGCCGCGGCCTACGTGGAGCGCGGCAAGCCGGCCCCCGACCTGGGGATTCGGGCGTTGCTCGCGGCGCGGGCCGTGCCCGTCCTGGCTCACCCCGCGGCGTTGGGCGCGCGGAGCGAGAGCGACGCCGAGGCCCTCGTCGCGGCCCTCAAGGAGATGGGCCTGCGCGGCATCGAGGCCTACTACCACGCCTACAGCCCCGGCCAGGTCGCGGCGTGCCTCGGCCTCGCCCGCCGCCACGGCCTGCTCGTGACTGGCGGCACGGACTACCACGGCTCGCGGAAGCCCGAGGTCCAGATGGGCCGCGGCTCAGGCGGCACGCACGTGCCCTATCGCGTTTTGGCCGAGCTCAAAAAGGCTCGGGAGCGCCTGTGAGGAGATCTGAAATCGGCAATCGGCAATCGCCAATCGGCAATTCCCGCGTCCTGGTAACTGGCGGCGGCGGCTATGTGGGCAGCCACGTGGTCCTCGCCCTGCTCGACGCCGGCATCGCCACCGTGGTGCTCGACAACTTCGAGCAGGGCTACCTCGACGCCATCGCGCCCGACGCCGAAATCGTGTCGGGCGACATCCGCAATGCGGACGACGTGGCCCGCGTCTTCGAGCGCGGTCCGTTCGCCGCGGTTCTCCACTTCGCCGGGCTGGCCAACGTGCCGCACTCATTCGCCGACCCCGAGAAGTGCTACGCGGCGAACCTCACGGGCGGGCTGAATCTGCTAGCCGCCGCGCGGCGTGGCGGGGTCAAGGCATTCGTCTTCTCCTCCTCGGCCGCCGTCTACGGGCCGCCCGAGCGGACGCCCATCCCGGAGGACCACCCGCTGAGGCCCATCAGCCCCTACGGCTTCACCAAGGCCGCCTTCGAGCGGGTGCTGAGCGACTTCGGTGCCGCCTACGGCATCCGCTCGGTGTCGCTCCGCTACTTCAATGCCGCGGGCGCCGACCCAGCGGGTAGGGCAGGGGAGCGCCACAATCCCGAGACCCACATCATCCCCATCGTGCTTCAGCACCTACGGGGCAAGAGGCCCTGCATCAAGGTCTTCGGCACCGACTATCCCACGCCCGACGGCAGTTGCATCCGCGACTACGTCCACGTGAGCGATCTGGCCGAGGCCCACGTCCTGGCCCTGAAGGCTCTGGCCGCCGGCGCCGAAACGGCCTCGCTGAATCTCGGCCTCGGCCACGGCTACTCGGTCCGCGAGGTCATCGCCACCGCCGAACGGGCGACTGGCCTGAAGGCCAAGGTGATGGAGGAAGGGCGTCGGGAGGGCGACCCCCCCGTGCTCGTGGCCGACTCCAGCCGCGCGAAGAGCGTCCTCGGCTGGGTGCCCAGGCACGATTCGCTCGAAGCCATCATCGCCGACGGCTGGCGATGGGAATCGCAGCACGGACAGGAGCGAATGGCGTGAAGATAAGGCGGCCACTCACTTGCAAGCCGAAGGAGTAGACCGCCTAAAGGCGGGACTCCCAACAGGTTGCGGACTCGTTCGGAGTCCCGCCTTGAGGCGGCGACGCATTGTCTTCACGCCATTCCTGAGAGGAGCCTCTCATGGCCGACGACTTCTTCGTTCACCCTACGGCTGTGGTCGACACGCCCTGCACGATTGGCAAGGGCACCAAGATATGGCATTTCGCCCACGTGTGCGCGAACGCGGAGATCGGCGAGCGCTGCGTCCTCGGCCAGAACGTCTTCGTCGGCAGCCACGTGAAGATCGGCAACAACTGCAAGATTCAGAACAACGTGGCCGTCTACGAGAAGGTGACGCTCGAGGACGATGTCTTCTGCGGCCCCTCGATGGTCTTCACCAACGTGATGAACCCGCGTTCGGCCTTCCCGCGCGACCGCGAGACCGGGTTCCTGCCCACGCTTGTGAAGCGCGGCGCGACCATTGGCGCCAACGCCACCATCGTGTGCGGCACCACCATCGGCGAGCACGCCTTCATCGGGGCGGGCTCGGTCGTGACGAGGGACGTGCCGCCCTACGCCATGGTCTACGGCGTGCCCGCCCGCCAGCACGGCTGGATGTGCGAGTGCGGCGAGAAGCTCGACTTCATCGCCGGCCGCGCACGGTGCGAGAAGCAGGGGACGGAGTACGCCCTGGAGAACGGTGTTGTCCGCCGTCTGTAGGCGGATGGTTGGATGAATGGATGATTGGATGAATGAAAGAGGCTGGTTGCTGCTGACATTCATCCATTCATCCACCCATCCATTCATCCCCTGTTTTGGCTGCGAGCAGCCACTAAAGAGAAAGGAAACCCCATGAAGGTCCCCTTGCTCGATCTCAAGGCCCAGTATGCGACCCTCCGCGACAAGGTGCGGCCCGTGGTGGACGCTGTGATGGAGAGCCAGTACTTCATCCTCGGCCCCGAGGTCGAGGCGTTCGAGAAGGAGCTGGCGGCCTATGTGGGGGCCAAGCACGCGGTCGGCTGCGCCTCGGGCACCGACGCCATCCTGCTCGCACTCATGGCCCTCGGCTTGGGGCCGGGCGACGAGGTAGTGACTACGCCCTTCACCTTTTTCGCCACGGCAGGCTGCGTCTCCCGCGTGGGCGCCAGGCCGGTGTTCGCGGACATCGAGCCCGACACGTTCAACATCAACCCCGCCCTTATCAAGAAGGCGATCACGAAGAAGACCAAGGCCATCCTACCCGTCCACCTCTTCGGCCAGTGCGCGGACATGGACCCCATCCTCGATGCGGCGGACGGCATTCCAGTCATTGAGGACGCCGCGCAATCGCTCAGTTCGGAGTACAAGGGCAAGAAGTCGGGCGTCCTGGCCCGCATCGCCTGCTTCAGCTTCTTCCCGAGCAAGAACCTCGGCGGGTTCGGCGATGGCGGCGCCGTGACCACGAACGACTCCGCCCTTGCCGAGAGGATTGCCACGCTCCGCGTCCACGGAGGCCGGCAGAAGTACTACCACGACGAGGTAGGCATCAACAGCCGCCTCGACGCCCTTCAGGCCGCCATCCTCCGCGTGAAGCTGCCTTACCTTGATGAGTGGAGCAACCAGCGCGCCGCCAACGCCCGCCGCTACGACGAAATGCTCGCCGGGGCCAAGGTCGTCACCCCCGTCGCCAAGCCCTACGGCCGCCACGTCCTCAATCAATACACGATTCGCGGGGCGAACCGCGATGCCCTCCAGAAACACCTGAACGCCCGCGAGATTGGCAACGCCATCTACTACCCTGTGCCGCTCCACCTCCAGAAGTGCTACGCCAGCCTCGGCTACAAGCAGGGGAGCTTGCCCGAGTCCGAGCGCGCCGCCCGCGAGGTCATCTCCATCCCCGTCTACCCCGAGCTCACCGACCAAATGGCGCGCCACGTCGCCGCCAGCATCCGCGAGTTCACGGGGTGAACGCCCCGTCCCCGCTCGGCAGGGATGGAAAGCGGCATCTGCGATGCCGCACTCCACATCACTGCCGGATCGGCCGATTGTGGAGTGCGGTGACGCAGTCGCCGCTTTGCCTGCCCGCGGAGCGGGCGAGGGGGAGGGGAGGCGCTACTTCCTCGGCTTGACGACGACGAAGTGCTTCGAGCCGTCGCGCTTGCGGACGAGGAGGAGGAGCGACTTCGAGAGGTCGGCGCCGGCCAGGGCCTTGTTGAAGGCAGCAACGCTCTCGACCGGCTGCTGGGCGACTTCCTGAATGAGGTCGCCTTCCTCGATGGCAGTGGGACGGGCCGTCGCCGCCGGGCCGGTGGCGTCCACCTGGGTCACGACGACGCCACGCTCGCCCTTGGCGTCCAACTGCTCGGCCAGCTCGGGCGTGAGGTCCTGCACCGTCAGGCCAAGGGTGCGGTTGAGGGCGCCGCGGGGGCGGACCATTGCCGTGTCCTCGGGCTGCTCGGTGAGGGTGACTTTCAGGCTCAGAGTCTGCTTGCCGCGCAGCACCTTCACGGGCACGGTGGCGCCGACCTTTGCCTTGGCGACGATCTCGCGGAACTTCTCGCCATCGGCGATCCTCTGGCCGTCGAACTCAAGGAGGATGTCCCCCTCACGGATGCCCGCCTTGTCGGCGGGGTCGCCGGGGACGACCTGGTTGACCTGGACGCCGTGGTCGAGCTTTAGGGCGGCGGCGACCTCGGGGTCGAGGGGGCTGAAGACGATGCCGAGCCAGGCGCGGGTGACTTTGCCCTTCTCGAGCAGCTCGTCCATCACAGCCTTGGCCATGTTGATGGGGATGGAGAGGCCGACGCCTGCGAAGACGCCGCTGCGGGTGACGATCATGGTGTTGATGCCGATGACCTCGCCCTTGAGGTTGATCAGCGGCCCGCCGCTGTTGCCGGGGTTGATGGCGGCGTCGGTCTGGATGTAGTTCTCGTACGCGCCCTCGCGCGCGCGGAAGCCGCGGCGGCCTTTGGCCGAAATGTGACCCACGGTGACCGTTTGCTCGAGGCCGAAGGGGCTGCCAATGGCGAGGCACATCTCGCCCGGCTGCACCACCTCGGAGTTGCCCAGCTTGGCCACGGGGAGGTTGGACCCCGCGATCTCGATCACCGCGATGTCGGTCTTGGGGTCCGACCCGCGGAGCTTGGCATCGAACTCCCGCCCGTCGCTCAGCTTCACCTTCAGCTCGTCCTGCCCGCTGGCCACGTGGTAGTTGGTGAGGATGATGCCGGTCCTGCCCTCGGTGCGGACGATGACGCCCGAGCCCTGGCCGGGCTGGCGGAACTCGCGTGGCATCTCGCGGGGGCTCCACCGCGGCGCGTCGGGGAAGAAGAAGCGGAAGGGGTCGAAGTCCGGATGCTCGCTCATCCGCACAACCTTCATCGTGTACACCGTCACGACGGACGGCTTGACCCTGGCGGCGAGGGCCGCGAGGGCCTGCGACTGGCGCTCGAGGGCGTCGAGCTCCTTGTTCACCTCCTCCTCGTTCAGCTTCGGCGCCGCAGGCAGGCTTTGCACCCAGTCGAGCGACACCGAGATCCCCAGGCCCACGACCACGCCCATCAGGAGGGCGACAAGGGCACTTGGACGGTTTCCGAACATCAACTGTCTCCTTCGTTCATCCTGTTCACGGTGCAATGTCCACCACGACGTAGCGGGTGCCGCCCTTGCCGCGAACGAGCATGAGGACGACCTTCTGGTCGGGCCTCTTGCGCGCCTCGTCGAGGGCGGCCCTGGCCTCGGCGAGCGTGGCCACGGGCCTGCTGGCGACCTCCTTGATGAGCTCGCCGCGCGCGATGGGGGCGGGCCGCGCCTTGGCCGCGGCGCTGTCGGCCGCCACGTCGGTCACGAGCAGGCCTTTCTCCCCCTCGAGGCCGAACTGCGCGGCAAGGTCGGGCGTGAGGGCCTGTAGCGAGAGGCCAAGCCCGAGCTCCTCTCCCCCCTGGGGCACCGGAGGGGCGCCAGCCGGCCCGCCTGCCTCGCGCCCTTGCTCGCCGAGCGTGACCTCAATGACAAGTTCCTTGCCGGCTCGGAGCAGCTTGAGCGGCACGCGAGCGCCCGGCGCCTTGCCACTCACCTGGCCGCGGAAGGTATCAACGTCGGCCACCTTGCGGCCGTCGAACTCCACAATCACGTCACCGGCCTGGATGCCGGCCTTCGCGGCCGGCTGGCCCTCGATGGCCTGCGCAACCTGGATGCCGGCGTCAATCTTGAGGGCGCGGAGCGCCTCCGGGTCGAGCGGCTGGAGCATGATGCCGAGCCAGCCGCGCCGAACCTTGCCGTCCTTTGCGAGCGCGCCAACGACCGACTGCGCGATGTCCACGGGGAGGACAGTTGCCAGGCCTCGGCCCGGCCGCATGCGCCCAGGGCCGGCCGCGGCGATCCCCACAACTTCGCCGTTCAGGTTCACCACCGGGCCGCCGGCCATGCCGTCGGCGAGCGTAAGGTCCGCCTGGAACACTTGGACGCCCGCCATCTCGCCCTCGCCCGGGCGCGCCTTAGTGCTTATGATTCCTATGGTTACGGCGCCATTGGTCTCAGGCCCGCCCACGGCGAGCACCCAGTCGCCAACCTGCACCACGCCGGGCGCGGCCAGCTTGGCCACGGGAAGCTTGGGGTCGCGGACCTCCAGGCACGCGAGGTCCGACGCCTTGTCCTCGCCCAGGAGCTTGGCCGCGAGCTGGCGGCCATCGGCGAGCTTGACGAACAGCGCCTCGGCGCCGGCGACCAGTTCGCGTTGGGCAGCAACGAGGCCGCGGTCGCCCTCCACCTTCACGACCAGGCCCGTGCCCTGGGCGGCCTGGCGGCGGAAGACCTGCGGGAAGGGGAAGCCTTCCTCGCCGAAGGGCAGGAGAGGCGGTTCCCCGTCGCGGGGCTGCCCCTCGCGTGGCGGCCACTGGAACTCCCAGCGCCACTCCCTGGGAAGCCCCGGCCGGATGCGGTCGAAGGGCCAGTTTGGCATCTGGCGCGGGTCCGCCGCGCGGCGGCCCTTCACTTCGATGCCCACGACCGCTGGCCGTACGGCATCGGCTGCCGCACGGATGGTCTCCGGCAGTGGCCGCTCACCGGCCAGCGCGGCGCCGGCCACGAGCGCCACGGCCAGGCCCACAGCACAACTCAGCGTCCGTCTGACCATTATCAGACCCTCCTTGTCCATGAGTGTCCATCCCGCACTGTTAGTCGCGTGCTAGTCCTTGTTGCTTCACCCTTTACGACTTTTTACAACCGAGGTCCCAGGCGTCCAGGTCGAGGTCGGGGAACACGGCGTCGCGCTGGCGTAGTCGCTCGAGGAATGCCCGGTCTTCGTCGGGCAGCGCCCGTTTGGCCGCATAGCCCTCGGCGATGCCCAGCAGCCGCTTCAAGTCGTTGTAGTGCACGGAGATGCGGCTCTCGGCATAGTCGCGCGCCGACCAGGTGCTGATGAGGAACTGCCAGTCGGAGCTTTCGAGGAGGAGCAGCTCGCGGCCCGCCTGCCTGAGCAGTTCCGCCATCGTGGCGTCGGCGCCGCTCTTGTGGGCGGCGAGGAGAGCGAGGAAGCGGTCCTCGCTCTCGTAAATGTGCCGCCAGGTCCACTCCGTCCAGTCGTTCAGCCAGATCCAGTGGAACCCGCCTCGCCCC
>VGYV01000319.1 GCA_016872855.1 Planctomycetota bacterium | reverse complement strand
TTGCACAGCTCGTAGAGCCGCGGCCAGTTGCCGAACGCCTTGCCGTAGAGGTCGGCGAGGGCCATGGCCTCCTGGCGCGTTCTTGGGCCGCGAATCTCGTAGGACGGGCTTCCGGTCCGCATCGGGCGCTCCTGGCGGGCGGGGTCATTCGACGAGAGCCGGGCCGCCCGCGCGCGTGGCGAAGCCGGCCTCGTCGTGAAGGAGGAACACGGCGCAGCCGACGCCGGGCTTCGTCGGTCGGCGGGACGCCGTGATGAACCAGTGGCCGCCGGGCCACTCGTCGCCATAGGCCAGGGAGCCGGGGGTGACGACGATGCGCCGCACGTCGGCCGGCCAATCGCCCGGCAGCTCGCGCGTCACCTGCCACTTGCCGTCGGCGAAGGCCGCGAAGCGGTCGGTGCGCGGGACGATGACGGCCTTGGACTTCTCGGCCCCCTCGGGCTCCTTGCCCTGCCGCACCCAGTCAATCACGCCGGTGCCGAAGCGGATGTAGGGCCGGTCCTCCCTGTCCACGGCCAGGCTCGCGCCGAGGAAGGTGAACTCGTCGCCAGAGTCGTAGGCCAGGCACTTGGCGTCGGCCTCAGCCTTGCTCACGGGCAGGGCGACGGCTTCGCCGGCGGCGTTCCGCCACGTCCCGTCGGCATCGCGGCGGATGTAGTAGACGTTGTAGCGATAGACCGCCTCGTGCAGGCCGGGGTACTTCAGGGGCCGCCAGGGATGGGGCCGCGTGGCGGTGACGCGGGCCGCGTTGTCGTCCTTGTGGTTCCAGAAGCAGTGGACCGTGCGGGCGTCGGCGCCGGGCAGGAAGCAGGCGTAGGCGCAGGCCAGCGGATCGGGCGGGGCCTTGCGCATCTCGATGACGCGCTCGGCGGGCGACCAGGTGCGGCCGTCGTCCTTGCTGAGCTGGAGCGACCAGGGGGCGGGGTGGCCGCCCGCGCGGTAGAGCAACGCGAGCGTGCCGTCGGCCAGCCGCATCACCTGCGGATAGGTGGCGTTGCGGACGGGCGAGGGCTGCTCCTGCCAGGCCGTGAGGTCGTAGGGCTTCGTGCTGCGGGCGTGGCGCATCGGCCCGCCGTGGCAGCCGTAGAAGACGTGCAGGTGGCCCTGGCGGTCAATGCCGAGGGCGGGGTTCCCGTGGTCGTCGTCTGGCCCGAGGCCGAAGTCGGCCGCCTTGGCGGGCGCCGTCCACGCCTTCGTGTCGGGGCGGTAGGCCATCACGATGGGCCGGCCCTGAGCGTTTTGGAACGTCACGAAGACCATGCCCTGGGCCACGACGGCGTGCGGCCCGATGACGCCGTGGTAGAACGGTGCGTAGAGCCGCCCGTCGGGTATCTTCAGCCCCTCGAGCACCGCGAACGCCTTCTCGGGGTCCGGTGTCGCCGGCTGGCCCGCAAGGCCGAGGCCCAGAGCGCCTGACACCAGGAACGCGGTCGCGAGCTTCCACATCATAGCCGATGCCTCCTGAACCCCCCGCGTGCCGGACCCGCAGAGTCTACAGGCACGCTCCCGGCGCGTCAACTCGCACCGGATGCGATAGCGGATTTGCGCGCGCGATGGGGCGTTCCTGTTCGTAGTTCGGCCTTCAGGCGGTCTTGGGCGCTGCAACGGCGGAGAGCAGAACCGCGTAAACGCCGAACTACGAACCAAGATGAGCAGCGCGCAAGTCCGCTATTGCACCCACTCGCACCGGTTGATCTTCCTGACGGGAGAGTCTAAGATCAACCGGGGGAGCAGAGAGTTTGAAGGAGAGCTACGTGATCGCATCAGCACTGCCGCGCAGGGGATTCCTGGCCACGCTTGCCGCGGGACTGGCGGCCGGCCGCCTCCGCGCCGCCGAAGGCGAGAACGCGCCGCGGAAGCCCAACGTCATCGTCATCGTCGCCGACGACCTCGGCTACGCCGACATCGGGGTCCACGGCTGCAAGGACATCCCGACGCCGCACATCGACTCCCTGGCCGCCGGCGGCGTGCGCTTCACCAACGGCTACGTCACCTGCCCCGTGTGCAGCCCCACGCGGGCGGGGCTGACGACGGGCCGCTACCAGCAGCGCTTCGGCCACGAGTTCAACACTGGCCCCGCCCCGACCGACGACGTTGGCCTGCCGCTAACCGAGACGACGTTCGCCGACCGCATGAAGGCGGCCGGCTACGCCACGGGCATGGTGGGCAAGTGGCACCTGGGCGCGGCGCCCAAGTTCCACCCGCTCCAGCGCGGCTTCGGCGAGTTCTTCGGCTTCCTCGGCGGCGCACACGCCTACATGAACATGGCCGGCGACCGCCGCGGCGCCCTCCTCCGAGGCACCGAGCCAGCAAATGAGCAGGAATACCTCACCGACGCCTTCGCCCGCGAGGCCGTGGCCTTCATCGGCCGCCACGAGAAGCAGCCGTTCTTCCTCTACCTCACCTTCAACGCCGTCCACACCCCGATGCAGGCCCCGCAGAAGTACCTCGACCGCTTTCCGAATCTGAAGGGCGACCGCCGCACGTATGCGGCCATGCTCTCGGCGCTGGACGACGGGATCGGCGCCGTGCTCAAGAAGCTCCGCGACGCCGGCATCGAGCGGGACACCCTGCTCTTCTTCATCAGCGACAACGGTGGCCCGCCCCAGGCCAACTCCTCATCCAACGGCCCGCTCCGCGCCAGCAAGGGCACCGTCTACGAGGGCGGCATCCGAGTCCCCTTCATCGTCCAGTGGAAGGCCCGGCTCCCCGCGGGCAAGACCTTCGACCAGCCCGTCATCAGCCTCGACATCCTGCCCACGGCCCTCGCCGCCGCGGGGGCGCCTGTGCCGGCCGAGGCCAAGCTCGACGGCGTGGACCTGCTGCCCTTCCTCAAGGGGGAGAAGGCAGGCGCCCCGCACGACGTGCTCTTCTGGCGTTTCGGCGCACAGGCCGCGGCGCGCAAGGGCAACTGGAAATTCGTCCAGCCCCGCTCCGGCGCCAGCGAGCTGTACGACCTCGCGGCCGACCTCGGCGAGAGCAAGGACCTGGCCGCGGAGAAGCCCGAGGTCCTCAAGGACCTCAGCGACGCCTGGGCCAAGTGGCACGCCGAGCTGAAGGACCCCCTCTGGGGCGGCCGGCAGCGGCTGCGCCCCGCGGGACGGCTCAAGGGAAAGGCAAGGTGATGGGGGCGGCTCCTATGGTGATGTGGCGGCGACGCGTGGGGGTGGCGCTTGGGCTGGCCGCGGCGCTGGCCTGCGCCGGGTGTTGCCGGTTCCGGTACGCCGATGGCGGCGGGCCGCTGGCCCGCGAGGAACTGGGCGACTGGGCGGGGATGCCGCCCGAGCCGGCCCCCGACGCTTCCGCTCTCGCGGCGAAGCTCGCTGACCTGAAGGCCATCCGGCTCCCGTCGTTCCGCCCGCTCCGGGGCGAGTACGCCTACACGGAAGACCCGCACTGGCTGAGCACCGAGATCCCCGACCCCTGGGACTTCCCGTTCGCTCCCGCGCGGGGCCTGGTGGTGAAGGGCACATTCCCCTTCTGGGCGCGGGCCGTGCCCGGCACCCGCCGCGGCCACTACGTCTACTACCAGCCGGCGAACCCCGCCGCGCGGGCGTTCTACGCGGTCGAGCGGCAGTGGGGCTGCGGGCTCTTCGTCGGGGATTTCCTCTGGTCCACAGCGCGGGTGGACGCCTACGACGCGGCGACGCGCGAGCCGGTGGCCGCGAAGGCGATTGGGTGCGTCCTCGGCTGGGGCTTCGGCCCCACGCGCTTCCGCCAGATCCTCCCCGTCGGCCGGGATGGCCGCCGCGGCCTCCACGCGCTGGCGGACCCCGCCGTTCCCCTGTCGGAGGCGCGCTACGACGTGCGCGACGCGCACCTCATGCTCCTCGGCCTCCTCGGCTGGGGCCGGGTCAACCATCGCCGCTACATTCAGCTCTTCTGGACCCTGATCCCCGTGGCCACTGTCCCGTCTACGGGCGCTCGCTCAGCCACGCCGAGGGGAAGCGGGCGAGGGTGATTCTCTCGTAGGGGTGGGCGTTGCCGCGCTCGTAGAGACAGCACACGGTTCCGTCGGGGAGGACGCACAGGTCAGAGTAGGCCGCCGGGCCGGCGTGGAGGAGGCGGCTCGCGGGCCAGGTCTTCCCCTCATCGGTGCTGAGGCGGACGGTCATCTTCTCGCGCTTCGTGCTGGCGGGGTTGGAGAAGAGGATGGCGTTGCCGCAGCGCACGGCGCTGGCCTGGCACGTGGGGCAGACGAGTGTGTCGTCGAACGCCACGTCACCCCACGTCAGTCCCCCATCCTTGCTGTGGGCGATTGCGCGGCGGGCCTTGCCAAAGAAGTTCCGCATGTTCAGGTAGAGCGAGCCGTCGCTCAGCTCGACGGCGATGCATTCGTTGGTCTTCGGCGCGGCGGCGCCGCCGAGCCGCCACGTCGCCCCGCCGTCGTCGCTGTAGATGACGTGGGAGCGAGTGTTGCTCCTGCGGTCCTTGCCGTCGGGCAGCGTGGGGTCGCGGTGGTCGCAGGGGATGAGCAGCCGCCCGCTCTTCAACTGAATGCCATGTCCCGGTCCCGTGGCGTACCAGACCCATTCGGGCTTCTTCACGTCCTTCGTGATCTCGGCGGGCTTCTCCCACGTCGCCCCGTCGTCGGCGCTCTTGAGGACGAACACGCGGTCGTTGTTCCGGGTGACGGCGAGCCAGATGGCCCCCGTGTCGCGGTCCACGACGGGGCAGGGGTTGCCGATTGTGTTCGCCCCATCGTCCCAGACCACCTGCAACGCGCCCCAGGTCTTCCCGCCATCGGTCGAGCGCTTGAGCACGATGTCAATATCGCCCGCGTCGCCCTGCCCCTTCCTCCGCCCCTCGCAGAAGGCCAGCAGCGTCCCCTTCTTGGTCACCGCCAGCGCCGGGATGCGGAACGTGTGGCACCCCTCCGTGCCGCTTGTGAACACATCGGCCTGCTCGACGCCCATAGTTGCTCCAATACAGAGCGCGTGCAACAGAAGGGAAGCAGCGGCGCGGGTCATTGGCTTGTCCTCGGAATCCACTTGAGTCGGGCGATGCGAATGCCCTTGAGGGTGGGCAAGAGGGATGCGATGTGCCACTTGCCCTCGTGCAGGATGAGTTCGGGCGCGGCGATGGGCAGGCGGCCGACGAGGCACGTGTCGTCGCCCAGGCCGAAGTTCAGGGGGTCCTTCGAGGCATAGACGCTTGTCTGGGCGTTCGCGCCGTAGCGCTGGGTGTGGAAGAGGTAGTAGAGGCCGTCGTCGGCCAGGCGGACGACGTGGGGGCATTCGTGGGAGAACGGCCCGTCGCCCGCCGAGCCGCCGGCCGAGACCACCTTCGCCTCGCTCCACGCCGTGAGGTCCTTCGAGGTGCGGCAGAAGACGACGCCCTTCTGGCCGGGGAAGGCCGTGTAGTAGCAGTGGAACAGGTCGCCCGCGCGCAGCAGCATCGGGTCGCGGGCGTTGGCGTCGGCGCCCTCGCCGAACAGGCCCGATTGGCCCGCGGCGTCGGTGACGCGCTCGAACGCCTTGCCGTCGCGGCTCGTGGCGTGGCAGATGCGGACCCAGTCGCCGTAGAGCATATGGAAGACATCGCCGAGGCGGAGCACGTGGGGCGCCTGGAGTCCGCCGGGCGTCTCGCCGAAGCGGGCGTCGGCCTGCATGGCGATGCCCTTGGCCGTCCAGTCGCGGTCGGTGAGTTGCTTGCCCTCCCAGCGGTGGAAGAGGCGGGTCTTCCCGCCGCAGCGCGTGTGGCGGATGCACGACCAGAGCTGCCACGTGCCGTCGGCGGCCTGCCACACCGCGAAGTCCACGGGCTGCTGCTTCGGGTCGGACAGCGGCCCCAGATCGGGGTCGCCCGCCACCTGCCACCATTCGCCGTCAATCTGCGGGACCAGTGTGCCGGCCATAGCGCCTCCAATGCACAGGGCCATGAGACAAGCGAGTCGAATCACCCAAGCTCCTCCTCACCCCACGCCAGTCGCCGCGCCCAGAGGGGATGAATGGATGGTTGGATGAATGGATGATTGCCTGACATCCATCCACCCATCCATTCATCCTCGCGAGCCTGCGCCACGACGCGTCGGAACGCTCAGGCGGACCAAGCCCGAGGGCTAGCCGCTTCACTGTGCCCCGCATCATAGCGCAACGGGGCGGGGCTTGGAAGCTCCTTCCGTGGGTGATCCTATCGGGCGAGTGTGATTGACACTGGCCCAGGCGGCGCTATAATTGGCGCGGCGTTGTGATTCCTGGGGCGACCGGACCCAAGGGGAAAGGAGTCAAGCATGGACGGCGAGAACTGGGCAGCCGAGCAGGAGGGGCCGCGGGGCCGCTCGGCCGGCGCGCACGCGCTGGTCCTCCTCGCGTGCGTGGCGGGGATGTTCCTCGTGACCGCCGTTGTGGGGGCCGCGCTGCTCCACGCCGGCGCACTAAGGGATGCGCGGGAACGCGCCAAGCAGATCCGCTGCCGCAACAACCTGAATCAACTCGCCAAGGGAATGGCAACCTACCTCAACGAACACGGCGACAACCGCTTCTACCCGTGGCCCTCGGGCCGACCCGGCTGCGGCGGCGAGAGAGAGAAGGCCGACTTCGGCGGCGCCGAATGGCTCGCCTCGCTGTACTGGACCAAGATCATCCCTGACCCCGAGGTCTTCTTGTGCCCCAGCTCAGGTGACAAGAACAACAAGGGCGAGGAGCTGGGCGCCGATGGCTGCCCCCAGGGCAAGGACGCGCCGAAGGACGGCAAGCTCGGCCCACGGGCGGTTAGCTATGCAGGCTTCGGCGCCGACAGCGTGTTCGTCTACGTCAAGGAGAAGCTGAACAAGGAGCTGAAAGAGCGCAAGAACGCCATCCGCGACGACTTCCCGCCCAACGAGCCGATGGCCTGCGATGACACCGAGGAGCCGATCAACCACAACGAGGAAGACGCCAGGAGCATGAGCGTGCTGTTCTTCGACAGCCACGTGGAGTACTGGACCGCCGACAAGGTGGACCTCGAGCGCGGCGTGGGCCAAAAGGACCTCGTCGCACTGCGGAACTAGAGATCCGCGCGGATGGGGCCGGAGCCGGGTTTGCCGGTGCACCCGGAGCCAATGGCGCCGGCGATGCCGGGAGCGGCGCGGTTCAGCGGCACGCCTTGGCGAGTCTGCGGGGGCGTGTGCCCACACGAGTGGCGCGGTGAGCGACCTGGATGAGGGAGCGGAGGGCCTCGTTCACCGAAGCGTCGTCGGGAAACACCTCGGCCACGTCGTCGCTGAGCAGGACAAAGTGCCTGCCTGAGCGGTACGACTCGAGGTGCTTCCCGCGCACACCCTCTCCGAGGTCGCTGCGCCGGTACTCCGGCCTCAGTTCATCTGTTGCTGCCTTCTTCATATATGCTCCTCTCATACCGCGTCGCGGGGCGGGCGGTGATGAGCCGTGTCCTGTCGCCACGTTGCGTGTGGGCGACCACGAGCAATCTGCCCGATTTGGACAACCCGAATGTGACCCATCGCTCCTCGGTTAGCGAATGGTCTGGATCCGCGAATGTGTAGGCGAGAGGGTCGCCAAACACGGTGGTCGCCTCCCGGAACGATACGCCATGCTTCTTCGCGTTCGCGGTGGCTTTCCGCTCGTCCCACTCGAACTGCATGACACACGCTCCGTCGGGTTCGCATGTTGATCATAGCCCATCGCCGGCCGGAAGGCAACTTGGATCGCGAGGCGGGCCTTGAAAGTTCCTTGTGGGGGTGATAGTATCGGGGCGGTCCGGCCGGCCTACAGCAACCGCAGGGGGTAGACTCGTGCTGAGCATGCGCAGCATCGCCTGGTGCAGCCTTCTGGCGGCCGCGGCGGCCGCCGGCGCGCCGCAGTTGGTCGAGAGGGCGACGTGGCTGGAGAGCCTTGTGGCCTCGCGCGAGGCGGCCGCAACGCCGCGGGCCGAGGCGCGCCCAGCGCGGGACGATGCCGGCGCGCCCAAGGGGTTCAAGCCGCTCAACGTCGAGATGACCGGGAAGGACGCGCCGCGCCGCGTCCGCCTCGACATCGCGGGAATGAGGAAGCTCTACCTCGGCAGCGACGGCCGGCGACCCGTCGTCTTCGGCAACCCGGTCACGGTCGCGCTGGAACTCGAGGACGACCCGCCGGCCCTCGGCGGCGTGCGGGCGCGGACGTTCGAGGACTCCGGCTTCGTGAGGCACGACGGCCAGGGCCGCGACTGGGCGCCGGTGAAGGCGGGCGAGCGCGTGTTCGCGCGCGGCCTGCTCATCCAGCGGGCCGAGGCCGAGCTGCCGCTCGACGGCAAGGCCGAGTGGCTCGACCTTTGGATCGCCGTGGCCGACTCAAAGGACGACCGCCCAGTCCGAATCTGGGTGGACTGGCGTCCCTCGCCACAGCAGGCCCGTCAGAGCGAGCGGGGCCAGGACTCGCTTCAGCAACGCCTCCGCGAGGCTTTCCCCGACCAGCTCTCGCACCGCCAGATGCGGCTCGAGGAGGCTGCGGGAATCTGGAAGGAGGACTGGGAGCCGGGGAAGTGGCCCGAGCTGGCCACCCGCTACGCCCAGGCCAGCGGCCCGCTCCGCGAGAAGGGTCAGGAGCTGGCCAAAGCCTGCAAGTCCCTGGCCGACCTGGAGGCCGTGCGCGGCCTGTTCTACGTCCAGCACGCCAAAGCCCGTCTCGAGTTGGCTGAGAAGACCCTCGCGTTAGTCGAGTGCGCGGCGCCGCGCCCGCAACTGGCCGCCGAGCTGAAGGCCCTTCAGGCCCGACTCGCCGCCGCCGAGCAGGGCAAGGCATCGGGCACGGCGCTCCACGCCGACGCCTGCGCCCTCCGCCGCCGCATCATCCTCTCCCATCCGCTCCTCGACTTCCCGAACCTGCTCCTGTGCAAGCGGACCAATCGCCTGCCCGAGCACATGTGCGACCAGTTCCTCGGCCGCCACTCTCAGGCGGCCCCCGGCCTCGCCGTGCTCGAGAACTGGCGGGACGCCCCCCGCGAGGGCCTCCCCCTCGACGGCAAGCTGCCAAAGGGGGGCCTCATCCACCCCGACCTGTCGTTCGACGGCACCCGCGCCCTCTTCGCCTTCGCCGACCACGCCAGTCCCCGCGGCGGCTCGCTGCGGGGCTACTACATCTACGAATATTCCTTCGCCACTGGCCAAGTCCGCCAGATCACCGGCACGGCCAGCGACCCGATGGAGGGGCGCCACGGCCGCCAGACCGTGCTCGTCGAGGACACCGACCCCTGCTACCTGCCCGACGGCGGCTTCGCCTTCATCAGCACCCGCAGCCAGCAGTATGGCCGCTGCCACGGCGGACGCTACGTGCCGTCGTACACCCTCTATCGCGGGGAGCTGGACGGCTCGGGCATCCGCGCCCTCTCGTTCAACGAGGCCAACGAGTGGGCGCCCAGCGTGCTCCACGATGGCACGATCGCCTACTGCCGCTGGGACTACGTGAACCGCCACGACACGATCTTCCAGAGCCTGTGGACCATTCGGCCCGACGGCACGCAGACGGCCCACTACTACGGCAACGCCAGCCGCTCCCCCTGCTTCGTCAGCGAGCCCAGGGCCATCCCCAACTCCCGCAAGACGGTCGCCACCGCCGCCGCCCACCACGGCCAGACGCTCGGCACCCTCATCGTCGTGGACCCCACCCGCGGCCAGGAGGAGGGCTCGCCCCTCACCTGGCTCACCCCCGAGTTCAGCTTCCCCGAATCGGGCGTACCCGAGGGTATCACCAAGACCCCTCTGCCGCTGCCCGACGACCTCGACGCCCAGCGCGGCCGCGCCGCCACCCCCTGGCCCCTCAGCGAGGACATTTTCCTGTGCACCTACCAGCACGGTGCCCGCCACGCCATCTACCTGGTGGACACCCTCAGCGTCGGCGGTC
>VGYV01000318.1 GCA_016872855.1 Planctomycetota bacterium | reverse complement strand
CGCGCTCGGTTTGGGCTCTTCCCCTTTCGCTCGCCGCTACTGAGGGAGTCGAGAGTCTCTTTCTTCTCCTGCAGGTACTGAGATGTGTCAGTTCCCTGCGTTCGCCTCCGCACCCTATGGATTCAGGTGCGGATAGCCGAGCATTGCCTCGGCTGGGTTGCCCCATTCGGAAATCCCCGGATCACAGCAAGCGGCAGCTCCCCGGGGCTTATCGCAGCTAGCCACGTCCTTCATCGCCTCTGGGCGCCAAGGCATCCACCGCACACCCTTCGTAGCTTGACCGCGACAATTCCTGCCCTCTCGGGCCGTCATTGCCGCGCAGCCACTCACGCCAGCGGACCAGATGTTCACTCGGCGCTAACCTTCGCCCATCTTGTCAAAGAGCAATACCCGAACGCGGCGGCGGCATGCCCGCCGATCGCCTCCAGGGCATGGCGTATTATACCACTTCTGGCCCGTCTGTCAAGCCCAAATTTCCGCGCAAGGGCGCGCCCTCCGCTATCACTCCGCGAGGACCCAAAGCGGCGACTTCGTCGCCGCACTCCACACCCGCCCCACCGGCGCGCGCCACGATTATGGAGTGCGGCATCACAGATGCCGCTTTCTCTTGCCGCGGAGCGGCCGAACCCGACAAGCGCCCTTGACTTGCGCCCCCCCGGTCCCTATCCTATGAGGAGCGTTGCATGCTGCCCATGGGACCCGAGAGGAGACAGGCCGTGACCACTCGACACCTGACCCGCCGCGACATGCTGCTGGCCTCGGGAGGGGGCCTCGCCGCTGCGTCCCTCCCCCTCGCCGGCCTGGCCGGCGAGGCCCCAGCCCAGCCCAAGCGCCGCATCAAGCAGAGCTTTGCCTGGGGCTGCTACATCAGGAAGGACGCCGACCCCCTTCAGATGATCAAGGCCGCCGGCGAGATAGGCTTCGCCTCCATCGAGATGGGACCCGAGCAGCACTGGAAGGCGATCCAGGACGCCGGGATGCAGGTCGCCATCTTCGGCGCCGGCGGCGGGTTCGTGGACCCGAAGAGCTGGGACGGCGCGGAGCGGAGCATCACCGCGGCCATCGAGAAGGCCCAGAAGTACGGCATCAAGAGCCTCCTCTCACTTACCGGCAACCGCGGCGAGCGCTCCGAGAAGGAGTGCATTGACAACTGCGTCAAGTTCCTCCCCCGCGTGGCCAAGGCCCTCGAGCAGGCCGGCGTGCGCCTGTGCCTCGAGCTCCTCAACAGCAAGGTGAACCACAAGGGCTACTTCCTCGACCGCACCGCCCTCGGCGTCGAAATCTGCCGCCAGGTCAACTCCCCCGCCATCGGCCTCCTCTACGACATCTATCACATGCAGATCATGGAAGGCGACCTCATCCGCACGATCACCGAGAACATCAAGCTCATCGGCCACTTCCACACCGGGGGCAACCCCGGCCGACGCGACATGGACGACCAGCAGGAGATCTACTACCCCGCGGTCATGCGCGCCATCGCCGACGCCGGCTACCAGGGCTACGTCGGCCACGAGTTCGGCCCCAAGGACAAGGACATCGTGGCGGCGATGAAGCGCAACTTCGCCGTCTGCGACGTGTGAACCGTGAAACGAGAGGAGAGAAGAGATGGAGAAAGGAATGCTGACGCGGCGGCAGGCCCTGGCGACGGGCGCCGTGGCGGCCACGATTCTGCCGCGGCTCGGCCACGCCGCCGAGGGCGAGGCCCCCGCCAAGCTCAAAGGCCGCATCCACCAGTCCGCCAGCAAGTGGTGCTACAGTGGCGTCCCCTTCGACGAGCTGTGCGCGTTCGGCAAGAAGATCGGCCTCGAGGCCATTGACCTCCTCGGCCCCGGCGAGTTCAAGACGGTCAAGGAGCACGGCCTGGCGTGCTCGATGACGAGCTGCAACCGCATCGAGAAGGGGTTCAACAGGACAGAGAACCACGAGGAGCTCATCAAGAACCTTCGCCCCGCCATCGAGGCCACGGCCGCGGCCGGCTTCCCCAACGTCATCTGCTTCTCCGGCAACTGCCAGGGGATGGCCAAGGACGAGGGGCTGAAGAACTGCGCCGAGGGCCTGAAGAAGATCGTCGGCTTCGCCGAGGAGAAGAAGGTCATCCTCTGCATGGAGTACCTGAACAGCAAGGGCCACAAGGACTACATGTGCGACGACTCGAAGTGGGCGTTCGACCTGGTGAAGGCGGTCGGCTCGCCCAACTTCAAGATCCTCTACGACATCTACCACGTGGCCGAGATGGAGGCCAAGATCGTCGAGGAGGGCGGCAAGAAGGTCGCCAAGCACACCATCGGCCAGCTCATCAAGGACAACATCGAGGCCATCGGCCACTTCCACACGGGCGGCTTCCCCGGCCGCCACGAGATAGACGACACCCAGCTCCTCGACCACCCGGCCCTCATGAAGGTCATCGCCGAGAGCGGCTACAAAGGCTACGTCGCCCACGAGTTCGTACCCAGGAACAAGAACAAGCTCGAATCCCTCGCCCAAGCCGTCAAGCTCTGCGACGTGTGAGCCTCGAGCCCAGCCGGCGGACCGATGGTGGGGACACGCGGCCCGCGTGTCGCTGGGCCTCGGGTGGGCATGCCCCGCGCGCTCTTGACAACGGGGCGCCGGGGAGTACAGTGGGAATGGGGGAATCGCCAGATGGCGGCGTGAAGGAGCTTGACCATGGGGCGCGTCTTCGGCACGATCCAGGTTGACGGCAAGCAGTGCAGGACGCTCTTCGACTCGGGCGCGAAGAACAGCTACATCGTCCCCGGCGCAGCCGAGGGTATGGCGCGCACGCATCTCCCAGAGCCGCGGCCGACAGGTCTTGGCGGCAGAGTCCGTCAGACTGAGGAGGCCTGCCTCCTCGTCGGCAAGCTCGAGGGAAAGCGGATCAAGGTGGACGCCTACGTCCTCGACGAGATCGGGCGCGACGACGACGGCCAGCCCATTGAAATCCTCCTCGGCGCCCTGGCCATGCAGAAATGGAACATCCGCCTCATCCCCCAGGAAGAGCGCCTTGACCTCAGCCGCTATCCCGAGGAATTCATCGAGTTCGCCGAGTAGGACGAGGGACTGCGATGGGCGAGGAGCTGTTGGGAGAGCCCGCCCACAGAGGTACAACGCAAGATGGCAACCAATGGACGATAGGTGTGGGTGGCAGGTCTGTTCTGTCCACTTCCGCATTTCCTGCCCTGGAGGGGCACGATGAAGACAGAGACGCCCAAGGCACAGCTCAAGCGGCAGTTCCGAGAACTCTTCCGCTGCATGGACTTCGTGGCCGACAACTACCTGCGGGACAAGGACCTTCCGGACAAGACGGTCGAGCGGTTCGCCGAGGTCTACCAGCAGCTCGGCACCGCCTGGCAGTTCCTCGGCCTCCAGTGCAAGCACTGGGACGGCTATCGGAAGGCCCGCGAGGGGAAAATGGCCTGCCGCATCTGCGGCAAGATCAAGGGGACGGACGAGCACTGGCTGCTGCTGCCGAGCAAGGGCAGGAAGCGGATCGGCCGCCGGGCTACGCCCACTTCGAAGGAGGTCTCCCCGACCGAGAAGCAGGCGCTCGTCGTGGCCGATACGATTCAATTCCACGGCGCGACGGTCGAGGTCAAGGTCGCCAACGCCTATAAGAAGGCGTGGCCCGGCGGCAAGGGGGGCGACATGACCATTGCCGACGACCGCATCATCAAGCTCCGAGAGGGCCAGGTCGAGTGCTGGCTCGACACCCACCTCGTCCACGTCCGCTGGAAGCCCAAGCCCCGCGGCAAACGCGAGCCCAACTACGGCGCGTTCCCCTGGGAACTGAGCAAGGCCAAGCTGAGGAACTTCCCCATCATCCTCGAGTACGACACCAAAGACCGCTTCACCGGTCTGACGATACTCCGACCCGCATCTCCGGAGCGAACGGGCCGCGCGCGGCCCCGAGGCAAGAAGGCCCCCTGAGCACGCGAACCGCCGGGAATGCGGGCCGGCGCTCGCTTGGCCCCGTGTCGGGGCGACCCGTGCCATCGTCCCCGCGCTCACGAGCCCGCGGAGCAATGCAGAATGGGGGACAGGGCTACATTCTACATTCCGGTTCTACAAAGTGTAGAATGTAGGGCGTGTTGCCCAAAGGGTGAACTCGTTGGGAGTCCCGCCTTCAGGCGGCCTTCTCTTGCCCCAAACCGCCTAAAGGCGGGACTCCGAACGGGGTGGTTCCCCTGAACCGGGTTTGGGCAACACACCCTGTAGCCCTGAGCCCCGAGGCGCTGGCACCTCTCGCCGGCCCCAGGGTCCGACCCTCCCCCTGCCCCCTCCCTAGCAGGGAGGGGGTTCGGACCCCTCTCCCTTGCAGGGAGAGGGTTGGACTCAGGAAGTGACAACAAGCTCACCGGAATTGGGGGCCAGCTTCCCGCCCGCGTGCCGGCTGGATTCCCAGCCGGCGATCTCCTATCATGGCGACACGGGGCTGGTCGTTCTCGGGGTGTGGCATGGCTGGCTGTCGGGTCTGCGGCGTTTCGTCGAGTTTCGTCAGTGCGCCGCTGGAGGTGTGCGGGGGGTGCCTGCGGGCCGAGCGGCCCGAGGCTCTGGCCCGCGCGGCAGATGTCCACCGCGCCTGTCGCGCCGAGTTCGGCCTGCCGCCAGAGCCGCCGCGCGAGGGGACGGCCTGCGGCGGCTGCGCCAACCGCTGCCGCATCCCCGAGGGCGCCCGCGGCTACTGCGGCGTCCGACGAAACTCCGCTGGCGTCCTCCACGGCGGCACGGTCGCCGACGGGCGGGTCTCGTGGTACCACGACCCGCTGCCGACGAATTGCGTGGCCGACTGGGTGTGCGCGGGGAGCCACGACGTGGACCGCAGCAATCTCGCCGTCTTCTATGAATCTTGTTCCTTCGACTGCCTGTTCTGCCAGAACTGGCAGTACCGGCAGCGGAGCCTGCGGCCCGCCCGCGTGGCCGCCGAGGCCCTCGCCGCGGCCGGCGACGCCCGCACGGGCTGCATCTGCTATTTCGGCGGCGACCCCGCCACACAGATGCCCCACGCCCTCGCCGCCTCCCGCCTCGCGCTGGCGAACGCGGCAGGCCGCCCCCTCCGCATCTGCTGGGAGACCAATGGCTCGATGGCCCCGCACCACCTTCGCGAGGCCGCACAACTCTCGCTTGACTCCGGCGGCTGCATCAAGTTCGACCTCAAGGCCTGGAGTCCGGGCCTCCACCTCGGCCTTTGCGGCGCCTCCAATCGCCGCACCCTCGACAACTTTGCCTGGCTCGCCCGCTTCGGCGCCCAGCGGCCCGACCCGCCGTTCCTCATCGCCAGCACCCTCCTCGTCCCCGGCTACGTGGACGCGGTGGAGGTGAGCCAACTCGCCCGCTTCATCGCCGCCCTCGACCCCGCGGTTCCCTACTCGCTCCTGGGCTTTCATCCCGACTTCCTCATGGCTGACCTCCCCCGCACGTCGCGGCGCCAGGCCGAGGAGTGCCTCGCCGCCGCCCGCGCGGCCGGCCTCACCCGCCTCCACATCGGGAACACCCACAGCCTCGACCCAACCTGAACCCTCTGGGGGCGGGACTACAGAGCTTGTTGGGGCAGAAGAGGTGACATTCCTATTTTCTGCCCAAGAGGCCGTTTGCGTTCTCGCTGGCATTGCCCGACGCGGTTGTGTAGAATGCTCCGTGCGGAGGGAACGTGCCTGAGGAACCGAGGCGATGGGACTTGTGGGTAGTAGTGCAGCGTGGGTGTGCGTGGCGCTGGCGGCGCTGGGTCTGGCCGCGGAGACGGTTGAGGCGCCGCGGGCGAACGGGCCGACGCCCCTGGCGGTGGAGCAGGCGTTCGAGGAACTCAGGTCGGGCGATTGGGTGCTGAAGTGGGCCGCAATGTCCCAACTGGCCCGCTGGAGGGTGAAAGAGGCCGAAGCACCGCTGAAGGGGATTCTGGGGGGCAAGGACCCTCCGTGGGTGCGCGGGCGCGCGCTGGTCGCGCTGGCCGAGCTGTCGGGCGAGGCGATGCTGGGGGAGGCCCAGGCCCGCGCGGGCGACGCGGCGCCCGAGCTGCGAGCGGCCGCGGTGGAGGCCCTCGGCGTCCTCGGGACGCCAAAGGGGGAGGCGACGATTGCTGCGCGGCTGAAGGACCCGGCGCCCGAGGTGCGATACCAGGCGGCCGTGGCCCTGGCGCGGGTGCGCAAGGGGGAGGCGTGGGAGACGATTGCCCCGCTGCTGGACGACAAGGACCCGCAGCTCGTGCAGCACGCGGCGCGGGCGCTGTTCTACGTGGCGCGCGCAGAGGCGCACGAGAGGGCCATCGCGCTCCTTGCCCACGCCGACGCTGGGGTGCGGGCCGAGGCGGCGCACACGCTGGGCCAGGCTCGCGTGCGGCAGGCCGTCCCGGCGCTCCTTCGCGGCATGGCGGCCGATGGCGAGGCCAAGGTCCGCTTCGCCTGCGAGAAGGCGCTCGCGGGCTTCAGCGGGCAGGCGCTCTTCCTACCGCTCCTGGCGGCGTTGCGTGGGGCGGACGCGCGGCTCTACGCCTCGGCGCTGCGCGTGCTGGCAATGCGGCCCGTCGCCGAGGCCTGCGAGGGCGTGGCCGCGCTCATCCGCGACGCCGACCACCCCTACCGCGAGGTGCTGCCCGAGGCCTTCCGCCTCCTGAGCCGCATTGACCCCGACCGCTACCAGGAGGTGTTCGCGGCGCACCTGAGCCATCCGACAGCCTACGTGCGGGTCAAGGCCATCGAGAGCCTGGGCCAGTGCGCGAAGGCCGACCAGTTCAGGCTCCTCCGCCCCGCCCTCACCGACAAGGACCAAGGCGTCCGCATCGCCGCCTTCCGCGCCATCCGCAACATCACCGACGCCGCGCCCGCCGAGGGACTCGTCGAGTACCTGGCCGAGGGCATCCGCGAGGGAGACAAGTGGACTCATCGCGCCGCGACCGACCTGTTGTGCGAGCGCATCACGGTGGCCGAACTCCCCCGCGTCGTCGCCCTCATGGCCCCCGTCCTCGGCGGCAAGGACAAGACGGAGCGCGAATACATCGCCAAGGCCCTCGCCCGCCTCGGGGACGACGCGGCCCGCCGCCGCATCGCCGCCGCCCAGGGCTACGTGGCCGACTGGCACCTCATCGGCCCCTTCCCCTACGAGAGCCGCAACCGCGGCTACGGCCCAGCCTGGTTCCCCGAACACGAGATTGACTTCGCCCGCGACTACCCCGCCCCCGCCGCCGACCCCACCGCCGTCTTCCGCCCCGGCGAGGTCACTTGCGGCGGCCAGAAGCGCAAGGGCCTCGCCCTCCAGCCCCCCAGCGGCCAGGCGGCGGGCGGCAAACTCGTCGCCACCTTCGCCCTCGAGCTGCCCGAGGCCAAGGACCTCAAACTCACCCTCGCACTTGGCCTCGAGGACACCGCGGCCGACAGCGATGGCGTGGGCTTCGAGGCCGCGGTGAACGGCCACAAGCTCCTCACAAAGAAGCTCCTGAAGCCCGAGGGCTGGGAGACTGCTGAGGCGAGCCTGGCCGACTACGCGGGCAAGCGAATCGCCCTCGAGCTGACCGTGGACCCCCTCGGCAACCCTAAGGACGACCGGGCCGCCATCGCCGACCCGCGCATCGTCAGCGGCGACCAGGTCCTCGCGAATCTGGCGGACCTGGCCGACGCCGCCCCCGTCCGCATCGCCGTCGCCGACCCCAAGGCCCCACGCCTCGCCTGGCAGCGCTACCGCGCCAGCCGTACTGACGGCGAGGTCTCCCTCTACGACACCTATCCCCTCCCACTCGACGCCAAGATGGTCTACGGCGTCGCCGACATCGTGTGCGCCGAGGAACACAAGGCCACGCTGCACGTCAAGAGCGACGACGGCTTCATCCTCTGGCTCAACGGCGTCAAAGTCAAAGAGCGCCCCGGCGCCGGCGAGGACAAGGCCGAAGTCACCCTCCGCCAGGGGCCAAACCGCCTCCTCATCAAGTGCTTCAACCTCCACGAGTGGTGGCTCTACTGGGTCCGCCTCACCACCCCCGACGGCGCCGCCCTCCCCTTCCGCCAGGACGACAAGTAGGGCTCTTCATGGCCTTGCGATCCTGGCTTGACAGAGGATGTCCTGCGCGCGGAGTCCGGCCCCTGATCTTGGGGATTGCCCCCGCCTGCCCACTCGTGCTCGTCGTCGTCCTCGTCGTCGTCGAACACAATGGCTCTCTGCCTCATGAGGGGTTCGACGACGAGGACGACGACGACAACGACAACGATTAGGAACCCCAAGACCAGGGGTCATACCCCTGCGCGCGCTTGGCTATTGACACGCGTCCGGTCCCACAGTACAATGGGGTCATCGGGGGGGGCAGAAAAGGGGACTTTCACCTTTTCGCCCCCCTGGGGCGCCGAAGGCTGCTTCGCAGAAAAGGAGAATGTCCCCTTTTCTGCGCCGAAGGGCCGAGGGCATGGCTATACGCGGCAGGCGAAATCGCCGTTTTGCGGTCGAGGACTGCACGGTCGAGTACCGCAAGCACGCGGCTCTCGCGTTCCTCGCCGGCCACCCCAAGGTCTCTCCCCTCATTGACCTGTCAGTCTCTGGGCTCCAGTTCGTCAGCGAAGACCTGTTCGACATCGGGCAGCGTCTGGACCTCAAGGTGATCCTGCCGGGCGCCTTCCGGGCGTTGATCACTCGCGCGGAGGTGGTGTGGGCCAAGCGCATCACTGACCGCACGAGCTACCGGATGGGCGTGCGCTTCCTGAACCCGTCGGCGGAGGACGTGGCCCTGCTGCGCTCGCTCGAGGAGCGCCACTGGGCCGTGCCCGACGAGCGCAAGCGCGAGCTGGAGGCGACCATCGCCCGCAGGTTCCCGCTCCACCTCGAGCCGCGCCCCCCTGGGGAGCCGGCAAGGGTCTACGACGAGGCGGCCGAGGCGGCGGCCCCGCCGCCCAGCGAGGCGGCTCCGTCCGGCGAGACCCCACTGCCGGCCCCCGAGGAGGCGCCACCCGCTGAAGCGCCGGCCCCGGCCCCAACGCCGTCGCCCATCCCCAAGCTCCCGGAGCAGGCCGCGCTGCCGCCAGCGCCGGCCAAGGAGGAACCGCCAGCCCTCAAGGAGGCGCCCAAGGAGCAGCCCGCTCCGCCGCCTCCCCCACCGCCGGCCCCCGCGCCGCCCGCGCCCGAGGAGACGCCTCCGCCGCCGCCCCTCGCCTCCATCCCGCTCTACGACCTCGTCGCCGGCATCGAGGCCCGGGCCGACGCCGGGCTGCTCGTCCGCGGCGTGTCTAAGGGCCAGCTCATCCTGCCCGGCATCACGGACCGCGATGCCTTCGCGATGGAGGTCCACGACAACACGATGCGCCACACCGGCGCACCGTCGTTCGACCGGGGCGACGTGGTGGTCTTCTCGCCCAACGTGCCGGCCCGTAGCGGCGACCTCGCGTTCGTCGTCACCCGCGAGGGCGGCGCCTTCCGCCAGGTCTTCTTCGACGCCAACAACGTCGTCCGCCTGCGTGCCCTCAATAGCTGGTATCCCGAGCAGTGCTTCAATCGCGGCGAGGTCCAGGGCCTCTGGCGCCTCATCGCCAAGGCCGAGAGCTACCTTGGGAAAGAGGCGCGCTAGTCTGAATTCCTCACCAGCCGCTGGTGAGGAATCCAGGAAATGCCAAGCAGCAAGGATCAAGAGCCAAGCAACGCCCAACCCTCAACTCCGAAAGGCCCAGACCAAGAGCGCGGCGGCAGGGTTGCTGTTCCGCATTTGAGACTTGGCAGTTGGAGCTTGCTTGGTGCTTGAATGCTTGGCACTTGTCACTTCCCCCGCCTGTGGTGCGTGACGCTCGCGGCGCTCGTCGCTTGCGGCTGCGGAGCTGGCCGGGCCGCGCGCGAGCGGGCGGGGCGCCGGGCCGAGGAGGCGCTCGACGCCGGCCGCCGCGCC
>VGYV01000317.1 GCA_016872855.1 Planctomycetota bacterium | reverse complement strand
CGTCTACGGGCTTCAGGTCTCCACCGCCGCGCGGATCATGGAGCTGGCGTGTGGTGGACAGGTGCTGTGCTCGCGCGCCGTGTTCGACGACGCCCGGGCGATCCTCCGGGGGAGCGACCTGGCGGGGCTGGGTCCTGTCGCGTGGTGCAACCACGGGCCATATCGGTTCAAGGGGGTCGAGGACCCCTACGACGTGTGCGAGGTCACGGAGGCTGGGCCGGAAGGATTCAAGCGGCCCATAGGAAGTGAGAAAGCCAGACCGGCGGATCAAAGTGAGGAGGAAACCGGGTGGCGACCTGGCCCTGATGCAGTATTGCCTGAGCGGGATTGGGTGATGGAGCAGAAGCTGGGAGAAGGCGGATTCGGAGAGGTATGGTTGGCCAGGCACAGCAAGGACGAGCGAAGAAAGGCTGTGTTCAAGTTCTGCACCAGGAGGAACCGGCTGCGGAGCCTGCGGCGGGAGCTGGAGGCGTTCAAGCGCCTGTCGGACCGCGAGGGGCGATGTCCGCCGGGAATAGTGGAGGTGCGGGATACCCACGATACGGCGCCGCCGTACTACATCGAACTGGAGTATGTCTCGGGAGGGGACCTGCGACAGTGGCTGGAGAGAGAAGGCGAGACGGCGCCGTTGCGAATGAAGCTGGACGTGGCGCTCCAGATGGTGCGTGCGGTCGGTCGAGTGCATGAGGTTGGCCTTGTCCACCGCGACATAAAGCCTTCGAATTTCCTGGTGGAGCAAGGGGACGATCCGAACCGGGCGCCGACGTTGAAGCTGACGGATTTCGGGATAGGGCAAGTGGCGTTGAACGCGCTGTTGGGAGCGGAGGGGACGGCGAGCCAGGGCGAAGCGGCGTCGAGGGGGGATCTGTCGTATCACACGCAGACGCTGGCGCAGGCGGCGGGGTCGCTGGGCTTCATTGCACCAGAGCTTCAAAGGATGGGAGCCGCAACGCCTGGGCAGGTCGAGAAACGGGCGGGGACAGCAGCGGACGTCTACAGCCTGGGCGTGACGCTGTACCAGTTGTTCGTTGGCGACCCGACGGGGTTGCCTGGGGTAAGAATGCCAGGTCTCGATGACCCGATTCTGCGGGAAGACATCGAGGCATGTATAGGCGACAAGCCGGAACAGAGACCGCATGTGAAGGATCTGACCGAGCGGCTGGGGAGACACGACGAGCGGTTGGAGGCGTTGCGCGCGGAGGAAAGGGCAAGGATTCGGCGAGAGAAGCGCAGGGCTCACCGCATCCTGGCCGCGGTGAGTGTCTCGCTGGCCATCGCCTTGGCGGCCGGGGGAATTGCCTGGTATCAGTGGCGTCGGGTAAGGGTGGAGCAAGCCAGAACGGAAGAGCAGCGCAGATTGGCTGTACGGACCCTTGTCCGCTCGGACTTCCTGATTGGCATTGAGTACGCGGAACGGGGTGACCCGCGCGTGGCCCTGGCTCATCTGGCACGCGCGCTTCGGAACGATCAGAGCAATTGCCCTGCGGCCACACGGATCCTGTCATTGGTTTCAGCCGGGATGGAAGTGCCAGTGACGGACCCTATCAGACACGAAGGCGCCGTGAACTCGGCGGTCTTCAGCCCGGACGGCAAGCGGATCGTTACAGCGTCCGGTGACAGCACTGCCCGCGTGTGGGATGCACAAACGGGGAGGCCCCTGTGCGAACCTATGAAACATGAGGCCGGGGTGGCGTCGGCGGCCTTCAGTCCAGATGGCAGCCGAATCGTCACACTGTCTGTCTGGACTGCCCGCGTGTGGGATGCACAGACAGGGAAGCCCCTGGCCGGACCCATGAAACACGAGGGGTGGGTGACATCGGCGGTCTTCAGTCCGGATAGCAAGCGGATCGTCACAACATCCCATGACGATACTGCGCGAGTGTGGGATGCACAGACGGGGAAGCGCCTAGCCGAGGTTATGAAGCACTGGAACTCAGTGTTGTCAGCGGCCTTCAGTCCTGACGCCAAGCGGATTCTCACAACATCCGTTGACGATACCACCCGAGTGTGGGATGCGGAGACGGGGGCGCCCTTGGCCGCACCTATGAAACACAGAGGCCGTGTGGAGTCGGCAGTCTTCAGCCCCGACGGCATCCGGATCATCACAGTGTCCAATCGTACGGCTTGCTGTTTGTGGGATGGAGGAAGCGAGAAGTCTTCGGCCGAGCCTATGCAACACAAAGCGGAGGTGGTGTCGGCGGTCTTCAGTCCGGACGGTAGCCGGATTGTCACAACGTCGCGTGATAATGCTGCCCGTGTGTGGGATACCCAGACAGGCAGACCCGTAACCGAACCCCTGAGGCACGCAGACCTCGTGAAGTCGGCGGCTTTCAGTCCGGATGGTAGGCGAATTGTCACAACGTCCCATGACAATAGCGCCCGTGTGTGGGACGCAGAGACTGGGAGGCCCCTGGCCTGGCCTATGAGACACGATGGCTTGGTGAACTCGGCGGTCTTCAGTCCAGATGGGACCCGGATCGTCACAGCGTCTGATGACAAGACTGCCCGTGTGTGGGATGCCCAGACAGGCAGACCCGTAGCTGAGCCCCTGAGGCACGGAGACTGGGTGAACTCGGCGGTTTTCAGCCCAGATGGTAGCCGAGTCGCCACAGCGTCTGATGACAAGACTGCCCGCGTGTGGGATGCACAAACGTGCAGACCCGTAGCCGACCCCCTGAGGCACGGGAACTCGGTCAAGTCGGCGGCCTTCAGTGCCGATGGTGGCCGGATTCTCACAGCGTCCTATGACGGGACTGCCCGTGTGTGGGATGCACAGACGGGGAGGCCCCTGGCCCAGCCCATGAAACACGAAGGTTGGGTGAACTCGGCGGTCTTCAGTCTCGACGGCAAGCGGGTCGTTACGGCATCCAATGACGCCACTGCCCGTGTGTGGGATGCACGAACGGGGAGGCCTGTGTCCGACCCCATGAAACACGAGAATTGGGTGAACTCGGCCGTCTTCAGTCCGGATGGCCGCCGAGTTGTCACAGCATCTGGTGACGAGACCGCCCGTGTGTGGGACGCACAGACGGGCAGACCCGTGACCGAGCCCCTGAGGCACGGACACTGGGTGAAGTCGGCGGCCTTCAGTCCCGATGGTGGCCGAATTGTCACAGCGTCTCATGGCAAGACTTGCCGTGTGTGGGACGCACAGACGGGAAAGCCCCTGGCCGACTTCATAGAACATGACGGCGGAGTGAGCTCGGCGGTCTTCAGCCCGGACGGCAAGCGGATCGTTACAGCGTCCGATGACAGCACTGCGCGCGTGTGGGATGCACAGACAGGCAGACCCGCAGTGGACCCTCTGAGGCACGCAAGACCGGTGATACTGGCGGTTTTCAGTCCCGACGGCAAGCGGATCGCTACAGGATCCTATGACACTACTGCCCGTGTGTGGGATGCAGAGACGGGGAGGTCCTTGGCCGAGCCTATGAGATACAGAGACTCGGTGTACTCGGCGGTCTTCAGTCCCGACGGCAAACGCCTTGTCGTAGCGATAACGATGAGGGGCGAGGCCGCTGTATGGGACATAGGCCCCGGGGCGGACGTCCCAATCCCCACGTGGCTGCCAGCACTGGCGGAAGCCGTTGGCGGCAGGCGGCTCGACGAGAATGGGGTATTGGCCTCTGTGCCAGCGGATGCCCTCTCTAAGTTGAGAGAGCAATTGGCCTCGTCGAAGGAGGACGACGCCTACACTGTTTTCGCCCGCTGGCTGTTCGCAGACCGAGCGACGCGCACCATCTCGCCTTACTCGAAGCTCACAGTTCCGGAGTACATCGAGAACCGGATTGCCGAGGGAACCGAGGAATCGCTCCATGAAGCGGAACTGCTCGCCGTCGGCAACAAGAAGCTGCTGGCCAGAATCCGCGCCAAGCTGGCGAACCTCCGGAATCGTCCCAGCGCGCCACCTGAGACCAAGTGAGCAGTTGACCGGTGATCTGGAGGAACTGAGATGGCCGAAGAGAGCGCTGCGAACACTTCTGGGGCGCCCAGGGCGGGGCCGATCGCCCTGTCCCCGGCTTCTCGCGCGCAGATGGAGGAGTACTGCCGTTCGCATAGGACGCAGGTGCTGACCATCCTGTTCAGCGACCTGGAGGGCTCGACGGGGCAGCAGAGCAAGTTGGGGAACATCCGCGCGGCGGAAGTGGTGGATGAGCACAGGCGGACCTTCAGGGAGGCGCTGCGCGAACTCGACGGGCGTGAGGTGGAGACGGCGGGGGATTCGTTCCTGGTGGTGTTCGCGGCGCCATCGGAGGGGGTGAAGTTCGCGCTGCGGCTCCAGGCGGCGATGCGGGGGGCCAGGGCGGCGACGCCGGAGCTGCCCCCCGTGCGCGTGGGGCTGCACCAAGGGCAGGTGGTGGTGCGGGAGCACGCGGAGGGGCCGAAGCCGCTGGACATCTACGGGGTGCAGGTCTCCACGGCGGCGCGGATCATGGACCTGGCTCGCGGAGGGCAGATTCTCTGCTCGCGGGCGGTCTTCGACGACGCACGGGCGATTCTCCGGGGCAGCGACCTGGCCGGCCTCGGCCCGGTGGCCTGGTGCAACCATGGGCCGTACCGCTTCAAAGGGGTCGATGACCCCTACGACGTGTGCGAGGTGGGCGAGGAGGGGCATTCGCCCCTGGCCGCACCCGCCGCGAGCGGCAAGAGCTGGCCGGCGGGCGGCGGGGCGGAGGAGTTGGGCTGGCGGCCCGCCGTCGGGGGGCTGGTGCCGGGGACCAATTGGGCGCTGGAGGAGCGATTGGGGAAAGAGGGGGGCGATGGCGGGCGGTTCCGGGGCGAGTTCGGCGAGGTGTGGCGGGCGCGAAGCCCCGCCGCCAAGTCGCTCCGGGCCTTCAAGTTCTGCTTCAAGCGGGACCGTGTGCCGGCGCTCAAGCGGGAGGCGAGGCTCTTCGAGCGCCTGCGCGAGCGCGACTGCCGCCACCAGAACCTCGTGGAAGTCTACAACGTGGTCGTGGGCGACCGCCCGCCGTACTACCTCGAGATGGAGTACGTCGAGGGGCCGTCGCTCGATGAGTGGCTGGCGGCGAGCCCCCCGCTTGGCGAGCGGCTCGAGGTGGCCGCCCAAGTGGCGGACGCGCTCGACACTGTGCACGCGGCGGGGATTTACCATCGGGACATCAAGCCGTCGAACATCCTGCTGACGCGGCGGGCCGACGGGCGGCTCCAGGCGAAGTTGACGGACTTTGGGCTGGGCGCGGCGGAGGACCCCGAACTCCTCAAGAGCATCTACGCCTCGCGGGTGGAGGGCGTGGCGGGGACGTGGGACTACATCGCCCCCGAGCTGCGGTCGGGCGGGAGGGCGACCGCACAGAGCGACCTCTACAGCCTGGGGGTGACGCTGTTCCAGGTGGCGGCTGGGGATGTTCGGCGGCCGCTTGGGGACTGGGAGCGGGAGGTGCCGGGCGAGGTGTTGCGCGAGGACATCCGCCGCTGCCTCGCGCACGAGCCGGGCGAGCGATGGCGGCGCGCGGCGGAGTTGGCCACGGCGCTCCGGAGCCACGATGAGCGGCAGCGAGAACTGGCCCTGGAGCGCGAACGCGAGCAGCACCGTAGGCGAGTCCGCCGGCTGCGGATCGTGACCTCGGTGATTGGCCTGTTCGCCGCCGTCGTATTGGCGTTTGGCGGGTTCGCGCTCTACCAGTGGCGTGAGGCCAAGGCCCAGAGAAAGGCGGCCCAAGAGGAACGCGACAGGGCCGTCGAGGCTGCGAACGCGATCATTGAGGAGATCGGGGCCGCTACAAAGGAGCGGATTCCTGGGTACACCAAGGCCCAGATCAGCCTCATCCAGAGGGCCGAGGCGGTGTACGACCGCCTGATGAGCCAGGTGCCGGACCGGCAGGATATCCTCGATTCGAAGGCCAGGGCGCTTACCTCGCTGGCATCGGCCTATCGGCTCCTGGGCGACACCAAGAAGGCCAAGAAGGCGACGGAGGAGCTTCTGGCCATTCGGACCAAGCTCCACGAAGCCGCCCCGCGCGACACGGAGCGCCTATGGCACCTGGGGCGAGCCCTGTTCGCGGCGGGCACGGTGCGGATGGAGGCGGCGGACCTCCAGGGCGCCACCGACGCGTTCGAGCGCCTCTCCGAGAGGCTGGAGCAGTTGAGGGAACGAGCGCCCCGGGATTGCGACTGGGCCCGGGCCATTCCCGTCCTGCGGGTCGTGCTCGAAGCGCAGATCCGTGTGTGGCGCGGCCTGCCCCACGACGTGGAGAAGAAGGCGAAGGAGTTGCGCGACGCCGACCCCGGCTGGTCGCCGGCTCTCTGGAAGGCGCTCGCCAGCAAGCTTCAGGAAGGCAACATCAGCGGGCTGGGCTGGCTCGATCAGAGGCAGTGGGAGTCGCTGCCAACGCCCAAGTCCGCGCGACCGGCTGGCCCAGCCGAGACGGCCAAGGAGGCGCGGGAACTGGTGGAGAAGGGCCAGTCGTCGACCGAGAAGGGGGACCACGGCGAGGCGAAGCGCTGCTTCAAGCAGGGCATCCGGAAGCTCAGAGGCTTGGTCGAGTTGGACCCGGAGAACGCGCCGTACAGGCAACGCCTGGCCGAGGCCCTCTCACAGTTCGGCTCGTTCCAATGGGGGAAGGCAGGCGACCCCAAGGGAGCCATCGAGTCGTACACCGAAGCCGCGCAGGTCTATCAGCAGCTCCGCGACAGCGGCGCCGAAGAGTTCATGACCAAGTGGAATCACGCGCAGGCGTTCATCTCTCTCACATCTCTTCACTGGCCGACGCGGAAGCAATCCGATGCGGCAGCAAGGTCGAATGCCCAGGCAAAGGCCATTCTGGAGGGCCTTCTCGGCGCGCATGTGGATAACGCGGTTGTCAGGCTGTCCGCCAATTCGGCCTATGCCCGCTGCATCGAGAACGAAGCCGACCTGGCGGGGAGACCCGCCGACACCAAACGCCTGACCGCACTCTATGAACAGTGCATGAAGGACACCGAAAGCATTCGGGGCCTTCAAGCCGGCGACGCGGCCGCACAGGGGGCACTGGCGGAACTGGCCTTCAGAGCGGGAAAAGTGAAGTGGGGGAAGGCGGACTACGCCGGCGCTCGCGCGGATTGGGAACGCTGCATCGAGCTGCGCCGGAAACTGGCCGCAGCAGAGCCCACTAACTCCGAGTACCTGGATAGCCTGGAGACAGCACTCTCCCGGGCGGCGAACGCCTGTGAGAAGCTCGGAGACTCGGCGGCTCAACTGAAACACACGACGCAGGAGGTGGCGACACAGAAGCAGGTGTGCGCCTTGGACCCAACGAACGAGGACCGCCACAGCCTATTGGCCATCAGCCTCTCCTTGCTTTACGCCTTGCGGCGGAATCAGGGAGACCTTAGCGAGTGGTTCGAGCTGTGCCGCCGCTGGCACGATGCCAAACCTGACGACGAGGACTGGAAGGATCGCTTGGCCTCTGCGTCTTGGTTCATGGGCCAAGACCTGATGCAAGATGATGCGTATGAGGAGGCGCTCCCCGTGCTGGCCGAGAGCGCTGAACTCTATCGCCAACTGCTCGCGGCTCGACCGCAGGAGACGTCGCGCCTGGAGAAGCGGGCAGCGGCGCTCATTGGGGTCGTGCGGTGCAACAAGCAACTGTGCCTTCACAGCATGGCTCTTGCTCCCTGCATGGAGAGTCTCGCGCTCCTGCGACTGGCGCTCAAGGAAGAGCCGAACAAGTATCTCAACGTCAGCGCGCTTTCCCGCGCCGCGGGGGATGCCGCCGAACTGCACATGATCTGCCGCAACAACGCCGACGAGGCACTGGCCTGCGCGCAGGAAGCCGTTGCCGTGTTGCGGGACTACGGCTCCCACCACCCCGCCGAGAACAAATGGCGCGAGCTGCTCGCGGGGACCGGGAGCGCCTATATGACCCTGGTGAGGATCCTGGAGGCGCGAGGGGAGACCGCGGCCGCGGTGGCGGCGTACGAGGCCCAACGCGACGTGCTCCTAGAGCTTCAGAAGGCTGACCCGGGGGGCCCGATGCGTGGGTTCGAGCTGTCTGCCGGTCTGGTTCAGTTGGCCGGCGCCAGGCTGTCCCACGGCGACGCCACGGGCGCCGCGAAGGAGATTCAGCAGGCATTCGAGGCTGCGGCCGCCCTCGCAAAGGCCCACCCCAAGGACAAGGATGCCGCGTCGAGCCTTGAGTACGTTCAGGCCAGGGTGGAGGCCATTGGGGAACTGGATCAGAAGCGGGCCGCATATGACGCGGCCCGGCGAGGCGCCAAGGCCGCGCCCGCCGACCTAGCTGCCCAGCGGCGCTACTACGAGGCTACAGACTCCCTCATGGGACTCCTGGCAGGCTATCTCCTGGCTGACCGCCCGATACGCGAACTCCAGGCCGAACTCCTTCCGCTCGTACGCGAACTCGCCAGCCAGTCGCCGAAAGACGCGGAGCTTCTCGACAAGATGCGGGGCACGGTGGGGTTCATCGCCACTTACAGGGATGAATGCCTGGACATGAAGGGCTGCGTCGAGGCGTTGCAGACGCTCGTGGACGTAGCGAAGGCACAGGTAGCATCTCAGCCCTCCAGCCACGAATGGCACTGCGAACTTGCGCAGCGGCTCGGCATGCTGGCCAGAAGCGAGGTGAAGTGGCGGGGCGACACCCCGGTAGCGAGGGCGGCATACGAGGCGCTGGCCAAAGCCTGCGGCGACTTGGCGTCGCTGCCTTTGCCCGAGAAGGCGGAGGAGCGCGACGAGGTCGTCGCAGTGCTCAATGGCGTCGCAATGGACCTGCTCAATGCGCAGCAGAGGGGTCTTGCTAGCAAGGGCCAGGTCGCGCTGCAACTCGCCCAGAGGGCGTGCGAGGCAAGCCAGTGGCGAAATGGCGGCATCATTGATACGCTCGCCCGCGCGCACTTCAACCTGGGCGAACTCGACCGGGCGATCGAGCTCCAGAAGAAGGCGATGGAGCTGAGTCCGAAGGAAAAGGAGGTGCGCCGGTTCCTGGGCAAGCTGACGGCCGCCAAGGAGAAGGAGAGAGCGCTGACGGAGGTGCGGGTATTCCGAGGGCATCGCGCGTCTGTCAAGCACGTGGCGTTTGCCGCGGGCGGGCAGCGCGTCGTCTCGTTCACGTCGGGGCTGACCGCGGCCAAGCAGGACGTTCAGGACAGGAAAGCACACATCCCCTGTCGCGTGTGGGACCGTGAGACGGGGAAGGAAGTCCTGCGCTTCGGTCCGGACGTGTCGTGGTTCACCGCCATCGCGCGGGACGGAACACAGGCCCTGACGGAGGAAAGCGGCGACCTTCTCCAACTGTGGGACATCGGCACGGGGCAGGAGCTGTGGCGGGTGGCGAAGGAGGACAAGGCGGCATCTCTCGGAGCGGTCGCCCTGCTCCCCGGCGGCCAGCAGTGCCTGGTCGCTGTCACGCTCGAGGCGGAAGAGGGAGATGGGAAGGTGCCGAGCAAGGACAAGTTCAGTGTCCGAGTTTGTGATCTGAGGGACAATCGAACATTGGCCGCTTTCAATGGCCACAAGGCTTCAGTATGGCGTGCGGAAGTCTCTCCCGACGGCAAGCGCGCCCTCACCATGAGCAGCGGCCTGGTCTGCTTGTGGCAGGTGGCGGACGGGAAGGAGCTGTGGCGGCAGGAGCGCGAATCGTGGGAGGTAACGTGCATCGGCTTCTCGTGGGACGGGCGGCGCGTGCTGATAGGCGACTCGGAGGGAGTTCTCCGGGTGTGCGATGCAGAGAACGGCAAGGAGGTGCAGACCCTGCGGCAGGAGAAGGGGCGCAAGACCGGCATGCGGAAGTCAAGAGCGATTTTCGATGCGGAGTCCGCCGGTGCCCACGAGGTGGGTGGTTTTCGCGGACTCCAGGCCGGCTTGTCGGGCCGAGGGCTCATCTCTCTCGTTGCCTCGCG
>VGYV01000316.1 GCA_016872855.1 Planctomycetota bacterium | reverse complement strand
GTCCTCGTCGCCGAAGCCGAGGTCCTGCACGCCGAGGAGGACCGACTGCTTGTCGAGGATACGCAGGACCACGCTCGGCCCGTGGCTGGCGGGGAGAGCGGAGACGCGCAGGTCAATGTCGCGGCCGAGCAGCTTCATGCGGATGCGGCCGTCCTGCGGCCGGCGGCGCTCCGCCACGTCCATGTCCGCCATGATCTTGATACGCGAGATGATCGAGCCCTGGAGGCTCTTCGGCGGGTTCTCCACCTCGAAGCACACACCGTCCACCCGGTAGCGGATGCGCAGCCGGTTCATCATCGGCTCGATGTGGATGTCGCTCGCGCGCGACCGCAGCGCCTCCGTGATGATCAACGTCACCAGCCGGATGACCGGCGCGTCGTCAGGGTCCTCCCCCTCCTGCAACTTGTCGGCATTCGGATCCGCGTAGTCAATGTTGCTCTCGGTGAACTCCTGGAGCATGTTGTCCACCGTGTCGTCGCCGATCTCGTACTTCTGCTTGATCGCCTCCTCGATCGCGTCGCTCGCCGCGATCACGTACTCAATATCGCAGTTCGTGGCGAACCGCAGGTGGTCAAGGGCGTAGAGGTCGAGGGGATCGGCCACGGCCACGGTGAGGCGCCCATCCTGCCGCGAGATCGGGATCAGGTGGTGCTCACGGGCCATCGCCTTCGGCACGGCGCCCAGCGCCTCCTGCGGAATCTCGAGCGTCCGGGGGTCCACGACCTTCCGCCCGAACTGCATCGAGAGCGCCTGCGCGATGTCGCTCGGCGTGCAGTACTTCAGCGTCAGCAGCGCATCGCCGATGCGCACGCTGGACTCTTTCTGAAGCTCGAGCGCCTCCTGGAGTTGTGTGTGGGAGACGGCCCCGAGTTCGGTGAGAATCGCGCCGATGAGCTTTCGTCGCTGGGCCATGACCGCTCGCCTAGCCGGGGCCATAGACACACGGGTGCCGTGTGCCGGGGCCACGACGACCGGGAGTATTGTAGCGCCGAATCCCGATCAGGTCAAGCGCAATGCGCCTCCGCTCTAGTCATCTCCATAACACTATACGCTGCAAGGCTTTGGGAACCCCCACTCCTGGGCAGAAAAGGGGACATTCACCTTTTCGCCCCCTTGGGGCGCCGAAGGCTGCTGCGCAGAAAAGGAGAATGTCCCCTTCCAGGGACAGGCGCCCTACCCTCCCCTTCCCCCTCCCTGAGAGGGAGGGGGGTGGGGGCAGCGGAGGTAGTGGGCGAGAACCTGGCCGGTGTAGGAGGCGGGGTCGGCGGCGATGGCCTCGGGGGGGCCTTCGGCGACGATGCGGCCGCCCTCGTCCCCGCCCTCGGGGCCGAGGTCGAGTATCCAGTCGGCGCACTTGATGACGTCGGGGTTGTGCTCGATTACGAGGAGCGTGTTGCCGCGGTCGGCGAGGCGGTGGAGCACGTCGAGGAGACGGGAGATGTCCGCGAAGTGGAGGCCGGTGGTCGGCTCGTCGAGGATGTAGAGGGTGTTGCCCGTGGCCACTTTGGCCAGCTCGGTGGAGAGCTTGATGCGCTGGGCCTCGCCGCCGCTCAGGGTGGTGGAGGACTGGCCGAGGGCCATGTAGTCGAGGCCAACGTCGTGAAGGGTCTGGAGAATGCGCTTGACGCGGGGGAAGGCGTTGAAGAAGGCGAGGGCCTCCTCGATTTGCATATCGAGCACATCGGCGATGGAGCGGCCTTTGTAGCGGATGTCGAGGGTCTCGCGGTTGTAGCGGCGGCCGCGGCAGGCCTCGCAGGTGACGTAGAGGTCTGGGAGGAAGTGCATCTCGATGCGCTTGGTGCCCTGGCCTTCGCAGGCCTCGCAGCGTCCGCCCTTGACGTTGAAGCTGAAGCGGCCGGGCTGGTAGCCTCGGACTTTCGCGTCCTTGAGGCCGGCGAAGATGCGGCGGATGTCGTCGAACACGCCCGTGTAGGTGGCGGGGTTGGAGCGGGGGGTGCGGCCGATCGGGGACTGGTCAATGATGATGACCTTGTCAATCTGCTCGATGCCTTCGAGGGCGCGGTGCTCGCCGGGCTTGGCGCGGCTGGCGTGGAAGTGGCGCATGAGGGCGCGGTGAAGCACGTCGTTGACGAGGGTGCTCTTGCCCGAGCCGCTGACGCCGGTGACGCACACGATGCCGCCGAGGGGGATGGCGGCGTCAATGCGCTTGAGGTTATTCGCGGCGGCGCCGCGGATGACGAGGGCCTTCTTCCTCGAGACGGGTCGCCGCTGCTTCGGCGTCTCAATGGCTAGTCGGCCGGAGAGATACTGGCCCGTGAGTGAGGCGGGGGCGGCCAGGATGTCGGCCAGCGTGCCCTGGGCGACGACGTGGCCGCCGTGGAGGCCGGCGCCCGGCCCCAGGTCAATGATGTGGTTGGCGCTGCGGATGGTCTGCTCGTCGTGCTCGACCACGATGACCGTGTTGCCGAGGCCCTGGAGGCGGCGGAGGGTGGCGATGAGGCGGGCGTTGTCGCGCTGGTGGAGCCCGATGGTCGGCTCGTCGAGGACGTAGCAGACGCCGACGAGGCCCGAGCCGACCTGGGTGGCCAGGCGGATGCGTTGGGCTTCGCCGCCGGCCAGGCTGCCGCTCGGACGGTCGAGCGTGAGGTAGCCGATCCCCACGTCAATCATGAACTGAAGCCGTTGCCCCGCCTCCTTGAGGATGGGCTGTGCGATGGCCGCCTTCTCGGGGGAGAAACGGACGGTGCTGAGGAAGCGATGGGCGTCTGCGATTGAGAGGGCGGTCAGCTCGTGGATGGCCCTGCCGCCGACTGTGACCGCTCTGGCCTCGGGTCGCAGCCGCGCCCCCTTGCAGGCGGCGCAGGGCAGCTCGCCCATGTAGCCCATCAACCGCGACTTCAGGGAATCGCTCTGAGTCTTCCGGAAGCGTGCGGCCAGGTCGGGGATGACGCCTTTGAAGGCGGACTCCGCGCCGTGGAGGAGGGCGCGGCGGGCCTCGGCGGGCAGCTTCTCGAAGGGCGTGGTCATCGCGGCGCCGAAGTCGCGGCAGAAGCGCTCCAGGGCGCGGTTGTACCACGACGCCATTGCCTCGCCCCGCCGCCAGGGGTGGATCGCGCCCTCGGCCAGGCTCAACGACGGATCGGGCACGATGAGGTCGGGGTCGAACTCCATGCACGTGCCGAGGCCGCTGCACGTGGGGCAGGCGCCGTAGGGGCTGTTGAACGAGAACAGACGGGGGGCCAGTTCCTCGATGCTCACGCCGCACTCGGGGCAGCCGTAGTGCTGGCTGTAGAGGACATCGTCCCAGGCGTCCGAGGACGGCCGCGGAGTGGATGAATGGATGGGTGGATGGATGGATGATTGGACGGACGGGTGGGGGGCAGTTCCTGGACTCCTGTCCTTCATCCATTCATCCATTCTTCCACCCATCCCCCTCGATATGATCACCAGCCCCTCGCCCAGCGCCAGGGCCGTCTCTACCGAGTCGTGTAACCTTGAGCGTTGCTCTCTGTCCACGACCAGGCGGTCCACGACGGCCTCGACGGTGTGGAGCTTGCGCTTGTCGAGCTTCGGCGCCTCCTCGAGCGGGAACACCTGGCCGTCCACGCGGACGCGGACGAGTCCCTCGCGGCCTATGCGGTCGAGGATCTCCTTGTGCTCGCCCTTTCGGCCGCGGACCATCGGGGCGAGGACCATGACGCGGACGCCCTTGGGCAGGGCGAGGACGGCCTCGACGATCTGCTCGGGCGACTGCTGGCGGATGGGGCGGCCGCACTGGGGGCAGTGGGGCTCGCCCGCGCGGGCATAGAGGAGACGCAGGTAGTCGTAGACCTCGGTCGTCGTGGCCACGGTCGAGCGGGGGCTGGCGATGCCGGTCCGCTGCTCGATGGAGATGGTCGGGGGGAGGCCCTCGACGCTCTCGACCTCGGGCTTCTCCATCTGCTCGAGGAACTGTCGGGCATAGGAGGATAGGCTTTCGACGTAGCGTCGCTGCCCCTCGGCGAAGATCGTGTCGAAGGCCAGCGAGCTCTTGCCCGAGCCGCTCAGGCCGGTGATGACCACCAGCTTGTCGCGGGGAATGCGCAGGTCGAGCCGCTTCAGGTTGTGCGCCGCGGCGCCTTTGATGACGATGCACTTGTCGCTCGCATCCACCTGCGAATCTCCCCGCATCGAGCGTCCCATTCTTCCCCTGTCGGCCCCTAGCGGGGCGCCCGCTTGCCGGGGAACCCGACTGGAGCCTTTGGAGCCGGGCCTTCCGACTTCAGGGGAGGCCCTGCGACTGGTTCGCCGGGCTTGCCCTCCAACAGCTTCGCCTGCCCTCGGCAATCCTTGGATATCGCCTCCTCGTACCAGTTCAGGAAGTCTTCCTTCTTCGCAAGCTATGGCTCCGTCGAGAGTTTCCACCCGTCACCCTCATTGACCAGGACGCACCGGGCGATCCACGGACATGCCCCGCCCCCCTGGGCAATCGTGACCACATAGCGCCGGGGCAAGGGACCTGGGGGGCCACCGAGCTCGGCCGGTCGGGCCAGGCGCTCGAGTTGCGCCAGCCCCTCCTGCGTCACGAGATTGGCGGGGAGGAACCCGAGCGTCTTTGCGGTGAAGCCATTGACCACGTACTGGTCAAAGAAGGTCCTGTCGGCGATGGCGTCCGTGAGGATCTTCCGGACATCGGTTGCAAGGCACTTCTCAGCCGTTACCCAGTCCCTTCGCAGAACGGCGGCCTTGAAAGCAAGAACCGCGGACTTCGGGGAGCCAAGATCGGGCTTGCTGGCCTCTTCCCCCCACACGCCGCCCGGGTTCAGCGTGGCCGCCGCCAGCATCAGGCAGATGACTTTCATGGGCGGTACTCCTCTTGGACGGACATGACGCTCAACTGCATGATACCGCAGAACAGGCGGCTCGCGCAACGTACGGCGGGGGGAATTGTGGCGCCAGAGGCGCGCTGGGGGGCAAATCTCATCGCTCTGCGAAGGGGAGCTCTGGCTCGCGCCGGCGGAGCTTGTGGGGCTGGGAGCGGGCGGCATCGAAGATGTGGACGACGGCCCAGCCGCGGCGAACAAGCTCGTCAGAGATGAAGCGGCGATGGCAGCGGAAGAAGAGCTTCTCGGCGCACATGAACGCGGTCGGCGCCTCGGCGGCGAGGCGCTCCAGTGCGGCAATGCCCTCGGCAAAAGCTGAGGTGAGCGTGTAGGCTTCGTAGCCGCCGTCGCGGAAGCCACCGATCTCCCTGCCCATCCACACGTAGCGAATGCCGGTGGCGGGGAGGGCGGCGTCCAAGTCCTCGCGGTTGAACTGGGGGTTCTTGCGGGAGCGCGGGAAGCTCCGCACGTCAACAAGACACTGGATGCCGTAGGCATGGAGCAGGGCGATGAACGAGTCCCACTCCAGAGTCGAGTGGCCAATTGTCCACACCTGCCGCCCGTGGTCGTTAGGGGGCGCCTGGGGGTCACTTGTCCCCAGACACAAGTCGCCCCATTGCGCGGAGGAAGGCGGCGAGGCGGCCCGGCTCGACGGCCTGGTCAAGGGCCTTCTTTTCGCCGACGATGGCACTGAGTTCCCCTTTGTCGAGCCAGATGCCGTGGCAGCGCTCGCAGCGGTCTACGGTGACGGGGCTGACATAGGTGTACCGGTAGGAGAGGAGGCGTGCATCGCCGCAGCGGGGGCAGCGCATGTGGCCGGCGACCTCGCCGGGGAGGGGCTTGGGGCTGCCGTACTTCCGCTCGATGGCCTCCTCGACCTCGGTGAGCTTGGCGTCGCGGAGGCGCTCGAGCTCGCCGCGGTCGCACCAGAGACCGTCGCAGGCGTGGCACTTGTCGAGTTCGATGCCCAGGACGTGTGCCTGGGCGAGAACGCTGCCGTCGCGGGGGCAATTCACTGTCCGGCTCCTTGGCGGGTGGACGGAAGGCTGCTGGGTTCCGTGATTCTAGCGCCTCGGCGGCGGCGAGGCAAGAGGGCGAGGGGCCAGATCGGCACCAAATGCACGCCAGGCAGTGCCAGGCAGTACGTGGAAGAATCGTAAATGCCTCTGCCGACAGGAGTTGTGGCATGTACTGCCTGGCGATGGCTCGGGCTGGCGTCATAGGGTGGGAGGGGAGGTTCCAGGAGGAGGGACGAGGGACGAGGAGGAGGACGATTGGGGCGGCCCCCCCGCCCCCCCCACGTCGAGCCGCGTTTGGCGCGCGAGTGAGCGAGTCTGGCCGACTCTGAGCGACACTGAGCCGGAATGGCGAGAATCGCCAAACGGCGATTGCGCCACTTTGAGCGACTCTGAGCGACACTGGACAACACTGGGGCGCAAGGGCGGACGCGGGCGGCTGGGTTTGGTTTCTCGTGTGCCCAGCCGCGCAAGTCCGTTACTGCACCCATGCTGGACCGCCCGCTTGACAGTTGGCGGAAGCTGGGGTAGTATTGGGCCGATGGCACTGGAGTGCCGAGCGATGCAGCCCGCCTTGTCGCGTGACCGGGGACCTGCCGGCCACGCGCTGACGCCCAAGCACAGGTGAGTCGGTCTGGAGGCCCCCACGATGCGGAGAACCATTGTCGTATGCTTGTGCCTGGCCGTCGGGCTGCTGGCAAGTAAGGGAGCGGCAGGGCAGGGGAACGGGGCAGGCGGGAAGGGGCGGATCCTCTACCAGCTCAAGAGGGGCGCGGGCGCCCCGCAACTGGCGGCACTGGACCAGCGGGCGAGGGCCCGGGGCCTGGCAAGGCTGCGGGTGCTCAGAGGGCTTGGGGTCGAGGTAGCTCACTTCCCCCTCGACAGGACGATGGAGCGGGCTGTGTGTGCCGAGCTGATGGCGACGGGCGCCGTGGCCTTCGCGGAGCCGGACCGCCTGGTGCAGCCAGTGGCGCTGCCGAACGACCCATACTACGGCAGGCAGTGGCAGCACGCGAGGATCAACTGCCCCGGAGCCTGGGACATCACGACGGGCAACACGTCCGTCCTGGTGGCCGTGTGTGACACGGGCGTGAGCAGCAGCCACCCCGACCTGGCGGCGAACCTCCAGCTCCCCGGCTACAACACGGCGGACGGCTCGACGAACACGGCGCCGGTCTACGACCACGGCACGGGCGTGGCCGGCTGCATCGGGGCGGTGGGCAACAACGGCGCAGGCGTCGCAGGCGTGGCCTGGCGGGTGAAGATTCTCCCCATCCGCATCACGAACAGGAGCGACGGGGCGGCCTACATCTCCGATGCCGCCGAGGGCATCCGCCACGCCGCCGACCAGGGCGCCAAGGTGGTGAACCTGAGCTACCTGATGGCCGGCTATGCGACGATCGACTCGGCAGCCGAGTACCTGCGTGGCAAGGGCGGCCTCCTCTTCGTCGCCGCGGGCAACGACGCCCAGGACCCCGGCTGGCCCGACTTCGCGTCGTTCATCGCTGTGGGCGCCACGGACAGCGCGGACGCCAAGGCCGGCTTCTCGAACTTCGGCGCGTTCATTGACGTCGTCGCCCCAGGCGTCAGCGTCTACAGCACCTCGGGCAGCTCGAGCTACGCCTACATGAGCGGCACGTCGTTCGCCTCGCCCATCGCGGCCGGCCTTGCCGCGCTCATTTGCGCGGTCAACCCCTCCTTCAACCCAGGCGAGGTCGAGAATATCATCTTCTCGACGTGCAAGGACCTGGGCGCAGCGGGCGACGACGAGGTGTTCGGCCACGGGCGGATTGACGCCGCCGCAGCCATCGCAAGGGCGGCAAACGTCCCGCCCAACGCCCCGCCGCTCGCCGTGGCCGCCGCCAACCCGACCAGCGGCACCGCCCCGCTCGCCGTGGCCTTCGACGGCACCAGCTCGACTGATGCCGACGGCTCGCTTGCCTCATATCGCTGGACCTTTGGCGACGGAGCCTCCGCCACCGGGGCGACAGCCGCCCACACCTACACCACTCACGGCACCTACACGGCCACCCTCACCGTCACCGACGACAGGGGGGCGACGGATACCGACAGCGTCCAGCTCACCGTCCTGCCCGACCCCTCGAAGGTCGTGTTCGTGCACAGCATTGATATGTCCCTCCAGACCGCGGGGAGCGGCCTGATCGCTCTGGCCACGGTGTGCATCGTGAACCCCTCGGGCGCCCCCGTGTCCGGCGCGACCGTGGCCGGCAGGTGGACCGGCCCACGAACCAGCACCGTGGCCGGCGTCACAGGGGCCGATGGGAAGGTGACTCTGGCCTCGATGAGCGCCAAGGGCACGTTCACCTACACGTTCACGGTCACGGGCGTCTCGAAGGCCGGATACGTGTATGACCCGAGTCGGAACGAGGAGACGAGCGACTCGATTTCGAGCACCGCGCCGATCAACCAGCCGCCCAAGGCCGTGGCCACGGCGTCGCCGACGATGGGGCTCGCGCCGCTGACGGTGGGCTTCGATGGCTCTGCGTCCTCCGACCCCGACGGCCGGATCGTCTCGTACCAATGGGCGTTCGGCGACGGCGCGACGGCGAGCGGGGCAACCGTCCAGCACACCTACGACTCCCCCGGCACCTACACGGCCGTGCTGACCGTGACTGACAACCAGGGTGCCACAGCATCCACGCAGGTGACCGTCATCGCCTATGGCGACCTGAGCAAGGTCATCTTCGTCGAGAGCATCTCGCTGCGGCTGGTCCGCAGTGGCTCGGGTGCCTTCGTCGAGGCGAGGGTGCGGATAGTGGACGGCTTGGGCCGGCCGGCGGCGCGCGCCATCGTGAACGGGGCATGGAGCGGCATTGTCAGCGGCTCAGCATTCGCCAGGACCGACTCCAGCGGCACGGCCCTCCTCGTGTCGCGCAAGACCGCAAGCCGCGGGACCGCCACGTTCACCGTCACGTCTGTCTCGCTCGGTGGCCGCCTGTATGACCCCAACATGAACGTTGAGACAAGCGACTCGATAGTGCGCTAGCGCGCACTGGCGGGGTGTACCGCGTGAGTGGCCGGGCCTTGCACTCGGGGAGGCGCCGAAGGGCGGCCCGCCTCCTCCTGGGCGCACACATGTCCATCCAGGGAGGGGTCCACCGCGCCATCGAGCGGGGAGAGGAGCTTGGCTGCACGGCGCTCCAGCTCTTCACGCGGAACAACGTCCAGTGGCGGGCCACGCCGCTCACGGACGGTGATTGCGAGCGGTTCCGCCAGGCGTGGCAGCGCTCGCGCATCGGCCCCATCGTCGCCCACGCGAACTACCTGATTGACCTGGCGAGCGCGGATGAGCGCGTGGCCCAGCTCTCCCTCGACGGGCTGATCGTGGAGTTCCGACGGGCGGCGGCGTTGGGCATCCGCTGGGTGGTGCTCCACCCGGGCAGCCACCAGGGGGCAGGGGAGGAGAAGGGGCTGCGGCAGGCCGCCGACCTGGCGCGCCGTGCCCTCGACGCGACGAGTGGCCTCGCCACGGGCTTGCTCCTCGAAACGACGGCGGGGCAGGGGACGTCGCTTGGCCATCACTTCGAGCAACTCGCGTGGCTGCTCGCCGCCATCGGGGCGCCCGACCGGCTCGGGGTGTGCCTCGACACCTGCCACGTCTTTGCCGCCGGCTACGACCTGCGGACGCCCGACGCCTATGCGGCCACGATGGCCGAGTTCGACAGGGTCGTCGGCCTGGGCCGGGTTCAGGCCATCCACCTGAACGACGCGAAGCGGGAGCTGGGCAGCCGCGTGGACCGCCACGAGCACCTCGGGAGGGGCCGGCTGGGCCGGGAAGCCTTCCGCTGCCTGCTGCGCGACCCCCGCTTCGCCGCCGTGCCGAAGCTCCTCGAAACCCCGAAGACCGATGAACGGGGGAAGGAGTGGGACCCCGTCAACCTGGCGCTCTTGCGCCGCCTGGCCTAAATGACTCGCCACGATTCTGAATCAAGGGGCTATGAATGGCTGGCACCGCAGAATGGTGCATGTCTGTGGGCGGGGCGTCTCTGCCCCGCGCAGGGTGGCGCGGGGCGCGGAGGCCCCGCCCA
>VGYV01000315.1 GCA_016872855.1 Planctomycetota bacterium | reverse complement strand
ACCCGGTGGACTCTGTCTCCTGGGAAGATTGCCAGGCATTCCTCGCGAAGCTCAATGAGCGGCTCCCAGACGGGCGATTCCGCCTGCCGACGGAGGCCGAGTGGGAATATGGCTGTCGCGCGGGGACCAGCACACGCTTCTCACATGGCGACGATGAGCTTACCTTGGGGGATTACGCTTGGCACAGGGGGAACTCCGCTGGCACCACCCATCCTGTTGGCGAGAAGAGGCCCAATGTGTGGGGGCTCCATGACATGCATGGGAATGTCCTGGAGTTTTGCGACGACATATACGTGCCTTGCCCTGGCGAGCAATGGAACCCGGTGGCAGTCAAGGAGGGCAGACTCCGGGTAGTGCGGGGTGGCTCCTGGTACCGCGGCGCCGCCGCGTGCTGCTCGACTGCTCGGGACGGGATGTCCATTGAGTACGGGGACTTCCAGTACGGCTTCCGCATTGTCTTTGCTCCCGGGTCCCAGGACCCCAGGCAGGTGCTTGCGGCCTTTGGCCGAGAGTTCTGTGCGGCCCGTGTGCAGGCCTCCCTTTCGGCTCTTCAGACAGCGGTAGACAAAGGGGACAAGTTCGCGGCGGAGCAACGGCTTACCCAGGTTCGAGGGTTGCTCCAGCAGGATCCCAGAGTTGCCGTTCTCGCAAGAAGGGTTGCAGCGCTGCCCGAACCCCAAACCACCACCCTGGACCTGGGTAAGGGCGTCGCGATCGAGTTGGTCCGCATTCCTCCCGGCAAGTTTCTGCCGGGCGACCCTACCGGTCTAAGGCAGCAGCCGACCCACCAAGTGACCATCAAGAGGGGGTTCTACTTGGGCAAGTGCGAGGTCACGCAGGAGCAGTGGCAAGCCGTCATGGGGAGGAGGGCTACGGCTAGGGTGGTCTCCCCCTCGTTCACTGACGCAACGCGTCCTGTGGACCGGGCGACCGCACAGGATTGTCAGGACTTCCTCGAGAGACTCAATGCTCACGTCTCGGTCGTCACTCTGAGGCTGCCCTCAAGGGAGGAGTGGGAGTACGCCTGCCGGGCCGGGAGCACGACGAGCTACTGCTTCGGCGAGAGCGAGGGCGGCTTGGCGGAGTACGCCTGGTTCACTAGGAACGCTGGTGGTCGCCCGCAACCTGTGGGCAGGAAGATGGCCAACGCCTGGGGACTCCATGACATGCACGGGAACGTTGCAGAATGGTGCGATGATGGGTCGTTGCGCGGCGGCACGTGGTTTGACCTCGCCTGCAACTGTCGCTCAGCAAGTCGAAGGGGCGGCAACTACAGCGGTGGGACCGGCCTTCGTGTCGCCTTCATGCCAACTGGCGCCACGTCGGCTGAAACAGAGCCGGCGCCGGTGTCGGAACCCCCCGTCGTGGAACAGCCGGCCCCACCGCCCAAGATGGGGCCTCTGGAACTCCGCGCCCACCTCCCTGTTGGCGTGCCGCCGCGGCTGCCGGGGTCCGACGATGGGGACAAGGTCGTGTTCGACACCGGCCCCTTCCACGCCATCCTGCAGCCGCCCGATGCGGTGGCGAGGCAGAACCAGGCACTGAGGTTCGAGCCGGACCCCGGCAACCCCGACGCAGTGCTGGTGAAGCACAGGTCGGGGAGCGGCTTTGGGTATGAGACTCTGTTGGTCTGCAAGCGTCAGGGGGGGCAGATGGTTTGGGAGATCAACAAAGACAAGGCGCAGGACTACGCCGCCTGCCTCCAGCACCTCGCCGTCGTAGCGGTCACTCGGAAGAACGGGGATGAAGTCTGCCTGCCCTGCATGCGCAAGCGCGAACCTGAGTCCAGAAACCTCGTCCTCGCATACCGCGCCGATGGTTCCCTGGCCAGCGCTCGTGAGGAGGCGACATGGACATGCCGCTATCCCTGGCCACAGGCATTGTACGTGCAGCACAAGGACATGCAGGGAGGCAAACCACTTCGCCTGACTGGGCCACATGCCTCCAGTGGGGGCGGCGTTGACATCTCATCTGGTACGGACCCCACCGGCCGGTTCACAGCGGTCACGTTCACCGGCGTCATGCGAGCCCCTGGCCGTCCGCTGTCTGAGGTCCGCCTTGTCCTCAAGTTCACTGTGGGAAATGAGACAAACACGATGGAAGGAACGGCGGTCACCGCGGTTCTTAGTTGCGCGGGTATCAAGGAGTACATGGAGGACACGAAGGGCGCGTTGCCGAACGAAGGCAGGCTACCACAAGAGGTGTTCAGGGGAATTGAAGGGGTGATGCTGCTTGACCCCTGGGGCATCCCCCTGGCGGTTCTCACCCCGATGCTGCGCGCGGATCTCGGCCCAGGGCGCGCAATACCCACGACGACAGTGCCCCCGACGGAGCTGACGCCCCCCGAGCATAAAGAGCAACCCCCGCGGGTTTGCCCGGGCTGTAGGGGGAAGGCGGTTGTCCCGTGCCCGGATTGCGGGGGCAAGGGGGTTGCCCGTGTGGAGCGGAAGCGGTGCGGGAACTGCGATGGCAAGGGGGGCGGACGATGCAAGGAATGCGGCGGGAAAGGCTTTGGCCGTTGCCCCGACTGCGGCGGCAGTGGCCGCATCTGGAGGTCCAGCGGCGGAAGGCCCTTTCGGAGGGTGGACTGCGACAGGTGCGCTGCCACCGGCCTGGGCAGCAGGTGCACCCATTGCGGGGGCGATGGGCGGGCCGAGTGCGGCGAGTGCAACGGCAAGGGGACAGTCCCCGCACCTGTCCCTTGCGCCAAGTGCAAGGGAGACAAGACGGTTCCGTGTCCCGACTGCGGGGGGCAGGGCAGTCTCCCGGGGCGCTAGCACAGACGAGTCGAGCGGCTTAGGACACGTGAGGAAGATGACTCAGGACCTCTACACCGAACTCCTCGGCATCCCCCCTGGCCCGCGCCCGCCGAACCACTACGCCATCCTGGGCCTGCCCCTCTTCGAGCCTGACACCAAAGTCATCCACGAAGCCGTCCTCCGCCAGACCGCCGAGCTGAAGCGCTACGTCCTCCACCCCGACCCCGACCGCATCCGCCGCGTCCAGGAACTCCTCAACGAGGTCCACGCCGCGGGGACAACCCTCGAAGACCCCAAGACCAAGGCCCCCCACGACGACCGCCTAGCCCTGCAACTGGGCATCCCTTTGCCGACACCTGAGCTTCCTGCACTGAGGCTTGCCTCCGAGGCCGCAGCGCCGGCCCAAGAGGAGCGTGTGCCGGAGCCCGAGCCTGCCCCGGCTGACCTGTTGCCGGAATCCCCATCTCCATCGCCGGAGCTGCCCGTGGCTGGCCCGCGAGCGACGGTGGCCCTTTTCCTGCGCCGGCATCGGGGTTGGGCCCTCCTGGCCGCCGGGCTCCTGCTTGCCCTCTCCCTAGCCTTTGCTCTCAGGCCCTCGCCGTCCGAGCCGCGGCCGCCCGACGGCCCGCCCGCGCCGCCTGGCCCAGAGAAGCCCAAACGGGGCATCGACACGGGCGCCGCCAAGCGCGGGAAAGAAGATGACCAGGCACCCGAGGACGCCGAGCGCAAGAGGCATCAGGCCGAGTTCCATGCCGCGTGCCAGCGGGCCGAGGACCTGGTGGCGAGGAACCACTTCGGCGAAGCCCACGCGCAGTTCGAGGAGCTTCTGGGGGACAGCCCATCGCAGGACTTGCGGCTGGCCGTGCTCAAAGAGAAGGTCGCCATTGACCAGCGCGCGGAGCAGGCCTACGACGACATTCACCGGCGCGCCCAACTCAAGGCCGGGGCCGGCCTCTACGGCGAGGCGAAGGCTCTTTACGAGCAGGTGGCGGCGATGGGTGGGTGCATGTGTCAGGCGGGCGGAGGAGGGTACACTGCACGGCGTGCCGCGGCGATGGCAAGAGGATGGAGACATGTCCCACTTGCCGCGGCAATCCACGGAGCAATTGCTCGAGGTGCAATGCCACTGGTTGGGTGACGACGCAACTGAACTGCGGCAAGTGCGAGGGCAAGGGGCGCATCAAGTGCCCCGACTGCGGAAGGTAGGCAAGCCCCACGCCGGCAGGCTTCCCCGAGCGATGAGTGGTTCCGATTCGCGCGCGTCGTAGCCACAAGCGTCCCGCTTGTGGAAGGCGAACGCGCAGCCACGTGGCGGTAAGTGGGCTATGCGTTCAGCCTGCCGTCAGAAGCTGCTCACCCCGCCCCTCTGCCCTCGACTTCGCTCGGGCCAGGCCCCGAGGGAGAGAACGGCGATCTGCCGCGGAATTCGGGGGCGTTTGCAGTCTTGCGCCCCATCGGACGGGGCGCAAGATTGGTGGGGTGGAATCGCCAGCACTCTCCACGTGGTCACACGGGCTCGCCCACCGCGGGGGCGGGGAGGGCTCGGTCGCGGTTCACGAGGGTGTAGAGGACGGGGAGGACGGTGAGGACGAGGATGAGCTGCGTGATGAGCCCGCCGAAGACGACGGCGATGAGCGGCTTCTGAAGCTCGGCGCCCGGGCCGACGGCGTAGAGCATGGGGAACAGGCCCAGCAGCGTGGTGAGGGTAGTAGTGATGATCGAGCGCACGCGCAGGCGGCAGGCCTCGAGCACGACCTCGAGCACGGCCAAGCCGCGGCCGCGCAACTGGTCGAAGAAGCTCACGAGCACCAGCCCGTCCTCCACGGCGACGCCGAAGAGCGCGATGAAGCCGATCGAGGCCGAGACGCTGAGGTTGAGGCCGAGGAGATAGATGGCCAGGATGCCGCCGACGACGGCGAACGGGAGGGCCAGGAGCACGAGCACGGCGCTCTTGAGCGAGCCAAGCGCGGCCAGGAGCAGCACGAGGATGAGCAGGATGGCGACGGGCACGACGACCCGCAGCCGGGCCATGGCCCGCTCCTGGTTCTCGAACTGGCCGCCCCAGGTGAGGCGATAGCCGTGTGGCAGCCCCTGCTCGATGGCGGCGAGCTTCGCCTTCGCCTCCTCGACGAAGCTGCCGATGTCGCGCCCCCGCACGTTGCACTCGACGACGAGCCGACGGCTGGAGTCCTCGCGGCTCACCTGGGCGGGGGTCTGGACCTCGCGGACCCGCGCCAGGTCGCCCAGCGGCACCTGGTAGCCCGCGGGGGAGGGCACGAGCAGGCGCTCGATGGCCTCGGGGTCGCTGCGGTGCTCGGCCGGGTAGCGCACCTGGACGGCGAAGCGGCGCTGCCCCTCGAACACGGTGGTGGCCACCTTGCCGCCCACCGCCGCCTCGATGAGCAGGTTGATGTCGGCCGCGTTCACCTTGTGCCGGGCCATCGCCGCGCGGTCCATCTGCACCTCCAGCTCCGAGAAGCCGGAGACCTGCTCGATCTTGATGTCGCGCGCGCCGTGGATGGAGGTGAGGATCGGTGCGATCCGCTCGGCCGTGGATTGGAGGACGCCCATGTCCTCGCCGAAGATCTTCACCGCGAGGTCGCTCTTGATGCCGCTGATCAGCTCGTTCACGCGGAGCGCGATGGGCTGCGAGAAGGCGGCGTTCATGCCTGGGAAGGCGGCCAGTTCGGCCCGCACCGCCTCGATGAGGCCCTCGCGCGTGCGGCCAGGCGTCCACTCCGCCTGCGGCTTGAGCATCACGAAGAAGTCGCTCTGCTCCGGCCCCATCGGGTCCTCGGCGATCTCGGCGCGGCCGGTCTTCGACACCACGGTGGTGACCTCTGGGATGGTGGCGAGGAGCCGGCGCTCGACGGCGGAGCACTGGAGGGCCGAGCCCTCGGCGCTGGCCGTGGGCAGGCGCACGACGTTGATCGCCATCGCCCCTTCGTCGAGCGCGGGCAGGAACTCGGTGCCGATCTGTGGCAACAGCGAGAGGGTGCCGACCATGATCGCGGCCACCACGGCCACGGTGATCCAGCGGCCGCGCAGGGCCAGGCGCAGCACCGGGGTGTAGAGCAGCTCGAAGAGCCGCGTGACGGCGTCGCCGTGCGCGCCGGGCGGCGCGCGCTTCACCACCATGGAGGCCAGAACGGGCACGACGGTGAGCGCGGCCACGAGCGCGCCGACCATGGCGAAGCACATCGTGAGCGCCAGCGGCTTGAACATCTTGCCCTCGAGCGACTCGAGGGTGAAGAGCGGCAGGAAGACGACCATGATGATCAGGATGGCGAAGGCCATGGGCGCGGCCACCTCGCGCGCGGCGTCGAGCGCGATCTCGGCGCGCGACAGCCCGGTCTCGGCCCGCTCGCGCATGTGCCGCGCGATGTTCTCCGCCACCACGATCCCGCCGTCCACCACCATGCCCACGGCGATGGCCAGGCCGCCCAGGCTCATCAGGTTGGCCGTGACCCCCTGCCAGCCCATGAGCAGGAAGGCCACGCTGGCCGCCAGCGGCACGGTGAGGGCAACGGTGAGCGCGGCCCGCAGGTCCCACAAGATGAGGAAGAGGATGATGATCACCAGCCCGGCGCCCTGGAGCAGCGCGCTCGACACCGTGTCCACGCACGACTGGATGAGCGACGTGCGGTCGTAGAACGGCTCGACCTTCACGCCCGGCGGCAGGGTCTTCTCGATCTCAGGCACCGCGGCCCGCACGCGGTCCACGACGACCTTCGAGTTCGCGTCCTTCAGCATGATCGCCATGCCGATCACGGCCTCGCCCTCGCCGTCGCGGGTGACCACGCCGTGGCGGGTCTGGTGGCCGATCTTCACCTCCGCCAGGTCCTTGAGGTAGACGGGTGTGCCGTCCTCCGCCTTGAGCACGATGCGTTCGATGTCGGCCACGTCGTGCAGCAGGCCCTTCGACACGATGTTGATCTGCTCCCAGTCCTTCACGATGAAGCCGCCTGGGGCGTTCGCGTTGTTCGCCTCCAACGCCTCCAGGATGTCGCGGAGCGATACGTCGTACTTCAGCAGCTTGGCGGGGTCGGGCACGACGTGGAACTGCTTGACCAGCCCGCCGAAGCTGTTCACCTCGGTGATGCCCGCCAGGCGGCGAAGCTGCGGCGCGACCACCCAATCCTGAAGCGTCCGCAGCTCCATCAGGTCGGCCTCGTTCTTGCGCAGCTCGGCGCCGCACTCGGGGCACTTGGCGGGCTTCTCCGACCAGGCGCGCGGGTGCTTTGGGCAGAAGTGGCCGGCGAGGACGGCGTACTGGTAGATTTCTCCGAGGCCGGTGGAGATCGGGCCGAGCTCGGGCTCGACCCCCTCGGGCAGCTCCTCCCTGGCGTGGGCGAGGCGCTGGAAGACAAGTTCGCGGGCGAAGTAGATGTCCACGTGGTCCTCGAGGATGACCACGACCTGGGAGAGGCCGCTCTTGGAGAGGGAGCGCACCTGGCGGACGTCGGGCAGGCCGCCCATCTCGACCTCGATGGGAAAGGTGATCTGGCGCTCCACCTCGCCTGGGGCCAGGCCGGGGGCGTTCGTGAGCACCATCACCTGCACGTTCGTCACGTCGGGAAAGGCGTCAATGGGTAGCCTGCGCCAGGCTAGGTAGCCCGCGCCCAGCACCAGCGCGCCCGCGAGAATCACCAGCAGGCGTTGGCGAAGGACGAATTGGATGGCGTGGTCGAGCATACAGAAGGCCCCAAGAGAAGATCGAGGACGAGGACGACGACGAGGACGAGGACGATTGGGGGGCGAACTGTCCCCCGGGCGGCTAGTCTGCTCACCCGGCGCCCATCTTGCCGCGCAGGATGTCGCTCTTGAGCATGAAGGCGCCGCCCGCGGCCACCGTGGCGTCGGCCTCCAGGCCGCTCACGACCTCCACCAAGCCGTCCTGGGTCCGGCCCGTCACCACGTCGCGCCGGAGCCACAGGCCGTCCTTGATCTCCTGGAAGACGAACTGCTTCCCCTCGTCGGCGAGGACGGCGTCGCGTGGCACGAGGGCCGCCGGCTTGGCGTTGTTGGGGAGCTTGACCTCGACGCTTGCGAACATCCCGGCCTTGAGCTTCCCCTGCGTGTTGTCCAGTTGCACGCGCACCCTGATGGTGCGGGTGTGCTCGTCCACGGTGCTGTCCACGAGGTCAATGGCTCCGCAGAAGGGCTCGTCGCCGAAGGCGGCGACTCGCACGGTGGCCTGGAGTGGCTTGCCATCGGCGAGGCCGGCCTGAAGCGCCGCGAGGTCGCGCTCGTAGACGCTGCACCACACCCACAGGTTCGAGAGGTCGGCGAGGGTGAAGAGCGCCGTCTCATCCTTGACGTATCTGCCCTCGGTGACGTGTTGGGCGGTGACCGTGCCGTCCATCGGGGCCTTGACGGGGAGGTGTGCGAACTCGCCGTTGCCCTTTCGCGCGCGGATGCCCTCGCAGAGCTCGTGGTCGGAGCCGAAGATGTGGAGGCGCTGTTCGGCGGCGTCGGCGGCGGCCTCGGCCTGCCGCACCGCGGTCTCGGCGCGGAGCCCGTCGAGCTTGAGATTGAGCTGGGCCTCCTCGAGGAGGCCGGCAAGCTCGACCTCGGCCGTGTGGAGCTCCTGCTCGGCCTGCTCGAGTTCCGCCTTCGTGCCAACCTGTTTCTCGACGAGCGCCTTCTCGCGCTCATGCACGGAGCGTGCGCCTCGCAAGCGCGCGGCCGCGCCCAGGAGCTTCGACTTCCACTCGCCCAGCGGCTCCTTTGCGCCCTGGAGCGTCTTCGGGTCGGCCTTGAGGTCCCCCTGGCGCCACTCAGCCAGGCGCTCGATGAGCCTGGCGAGCGCCGCGCCCACCGCGGCCTGGCGCTCCTGCTCCTTGTGGGCGAGCTCCACCTTCGTGTAGGCGTCGAGATAGGCCGCCTTAGCCTCCCCGAATTCGGCGGAGTGGACGATGGCCAGCACGTCGCCCTTCTTCACGCCCTGGCCCAGGCGCGCGTTGACCTCGACGAGCTTTCCCGAAGCAGGCGGCGTCACATCCGTCACCCGCGACGTGTCGAGCTGCACGCTGCCCGTGAAGCGCAGGGTGGGGACGATCTCGCGCTGCTCGACCTTGGCCGTCTTGAGGAGGGCCTTCGCCACGTCGGGCCGCACCTTCACAGCGCCCACCTCGAAGCGGCAGTTGTCGCAGTCAATCGTCGCCACGCCGTGCTCGCACTTGGCTCGCGCCGCGGCTTCGGCGGCGGCAGGTGGCGGCTTGAGCTTCGCCGCGGCCTCGGGATTGCACTTCACGCACTGCGATTCCGGCAGGTTGTGCTCGGCACACCAGTCTACCCCCTCCTCGTGGCTACAGCCCGCGTGCCCCTCCTCCTTGGCGTCATGCTCACAGCCACCGCAGCCGTCGTGCCGGTCCTCCTTAGCCTCCCCGTGGTCATGGCCCGCGTGAGGGTCGGCTGGGGTCGTGGCTGGGGCAGTAGCGCCGAGGCGGAGCTGAAGGCTCCCCGTGCGCCAGAGGAAGACGCCGGTGAGGGAGGTGAAGACGAACAGCGCCCAGCCGGCGTGGCTCAGCGCGCTCCAGAACCTCTTCATGGTTGGCTCCTCTTCTCCTTGGGTTGGGTGGGAAGGATGCTCTGGCCGACTAGTCGCTCCAGGTCGGCCATGGCCTCGTGGTATTCAGTCTGTGCCTTGATCAGGTCGCCCCGGGCCTCGAACAGTGTCCGCTGCGCGTCGAGAACGTCAAGGAAGCGGAACTTGCCTTGCTTGAACCCCTCGGTGGCCGCGGCGTAGGCGGCCTGGGCCGCGGGCAGCACCTCGGCCTGGATGCCGCGGACCTCGGCGTGGGCCGCGGCGAGTTCGCCGTAGGCTTCGGCCAGCTCGCCTCGGGCGCGGGCCTCGGCGGCCCGACGCGCCTCGGCGGCCTTGGCCACGCCATGCGTGGCCTCAAGAATGGCGCCCTGGTTGCGGTTCCGCACCGTCAGCGGCAGTGCCCAACTGAAGAGCCAGCCGAAGGCGCCCGACTCCCCGAAGTAGCCGAGGCCGGGCGACAGCGTGAGGTCGGGCTGGCGGTTGGCCTTCTCCAGCTCCAGGGCCGCCTGACGCTGGGCCAGCTCGTCGGCCCAACGCTCAAGGTCGGGGTTCTGCCGCAGGAGAGCCACGAGCGCCCCCCAGTTG
>VGYV01000314.1 GCA_016872855.1 Planctomycetota bacterium | reverse complement strand
CGGAAGAGAACCGCCGTGGGGGCGCCCTTGAAGGGGCCGATGGAGAGGCGCAGGTCGCCGAGGACCGCCTCGGCCCGCTTGGGGTCGGCCTTGGTATCAGTGCCAAGCTGGAAGTCCACGGTGTCGCCGCCGGCGTAGAGGAACTCGGGGGCTTCGGCGCCGTTGGCCCAGGGCGTGGCGTCCTTCACGTCCCAGGCGAGGTAGAGATTCGCGTCGTCCCAGGCGGCGGCGGTGCGGACGGATGCGTCGTCCTGCTTCCTGTAGGCGATCACCTCGCAGCCCTTCGTATCCTTGTTGAAGTCGCCGGTGAACGTGGGCGTGAGTTTCCTGATGGTGAGGCGTCGGGTGCCGACGGCCTCCTGGAGGAGCTTCTCGCGGAGGGTGCGTGCCTGGGCGACCTCGGCGTCGGTGATGCGGATGCGGCCGCCGCGGCGGAGGCGTTTGACGGTGTCGAGGCCGACGACCTTGATGTTCCAGAAGCCTGTCTTGCCGGCCTGGAGGTAGAGAGCGCCATCGGGGGTTGCGGCGATGGAGCCGCCGAAGTCCTCGCCGCCCATGCCTGGCGGCACGTTGTCGAGGATGGCCCCCGGCACCGCGGCTTCGGGGAAGGCCATCTTCATCGGGTCGCCCTGGAAGAGCCTCGTGAGGTAGAAGCCCTCGCCCGTGAGGATGTGCCACTCGCCCACGTTGGTGGCGATGACCCAGATGTTGCCGATGGGGTCGGGGAGCCTCGCCGCGCCGCAGGGGCCGAACGAGCCGCGAATCATCCCCACCTCGGGCGGCACGGCGCGATGGGAGCCGTGAACGCCGACGAAGTTGTCGGGGTAGCGCCAGACCTCCCTGCCCTTGGCTATGTCGGCGCACTGGAGCCAGGTCATGTCCACCCCGTAGTCGCCGCCCTTGAGCACAAGCGTGCCGTCGGCCGAGCCGAGGCCGGCGAGGGGCATCTTGGTGGGGTTGGCGAGGTCGTACTTCGGCGCACCGCAAGGGGTGAAGCCTGTGACCTTGAACTGGCTGTCGCCGCTGTAGAGCGTGAGGTCGGGGGTGAGGTTCATGTACCAGCCGCTGAACTTCATCTCGCCGGGCGCGCCGCTGCACTCGTCGGGCTGGCGCTCGCCGTCGCCGTTGGCGTCGGCCCAGACCATCGTCATCGCGGCGTCGGCCTTCTTGCCGTGGCCGGTGAGGGGGATTTCGTTGCCCTCCTTGTCGGTGTAGTAGACGACGGTGCGGAGCTTGTAGTTGGCGTCGCCGAGGCGCTCGTAGATTTTCAGCGGGCCGACGTTGCCCATCCAGTTAGAGGCGAGGGCGAGGAAGACGCGGGGCAGAGACGCCCCGCCCACAGTGGCGACGGCGAAGCGGGCGTTGCTCACGCCATCGCGGGTGATGACGCCGAGGCAGGTATCGCGCCCTGTCTTGGGGTCGAGCCGCCACTCGCACGAGTGGCCGACCATCACGAGCGGGTCGAGGGGGTTGATTGCGCCGCCGAGGGCGCCGTAGGCGGTGGGGCCGAAGAACTCGCGGACGAGAGCGCCCGTCTCGGTGTTCCACACGCTCACGCGCTTCGGCTTGTCGTCGGCCTCCATCGCCCAGAGCTGGCCCTTGGAGTCCACGGTGAGCGACTTGACGAAGCGGAGGCCGTCGGGCTGCCAGGGGCCGAGGAGAGCGCGGCCGCCCTTGCGGCCGATGGCCTTCAGCAGCTTGCCGTCGGGGCCGTAGACGAGCACCTGGTTGTCGGGGTCGCCGACGGCGACGTAGACGTTGCCCTTGGTGTCCACGGCGATGGCGTTGGCGCCAGGGAGGTTCTCGATGAAGGGCTTGGCCTCGCCGCTCGCGGGGTTGACCGCGAGCACGGTCTTCCAGCCGGAGATGACGAAGATGCCCTTACCCCGATCCGTCCGATCCGTCGGATCCGACCGATCGGATGCCACAGCCTCGATGTCCACCGGCGCAGGCACCGAGAGTTTCCTGATGAGGGCGCCGGTCTTGCCGTCGAGGACGAGCACGGTGTCGCGCTTGGTGAAGCCGACGTAGAGCTTTCCGTCGCGGGCGTGGAGGCAGCTCGCCCACTCGTCCTTGTCGAGCTGGATACCGGCGACCTTGGCCGGGTCGAGATCGGTCGAGCCGCTCCCGGCCCAGTCGGTGAAGCCGCCGGACCGCTCGCCAGCTCGCGGTGACCCGGCGTCGGCGCGGAATAGGATGCCCTTCCAGTTCATCGCGTAGACCGTCCCCCCGTCCACGGCGAGAAGTTCGGCGCCGGACATGCCGTGGCGGCTGAGGCGCCATTGGACATTGCCCTCCAAGTCGCACGCGACGAGGGCCTTGCCGGCCTCGGCGCCGCTCCAGCCGAGGTAGACCTTCTCCTTGTCGGCGTCGCAGGCGAAGGGCACGCCGTGGTCGCCGCCCCAATTGGTCCTGCCGCTCGGGCCGTCCCAGGGCGCGGACCCGGCGTTGTGTGCCCAGCCGACGAGCCGCAGGCCGATCCCCTTGTGCCAGAGGGCATCCCAGGTGTAGGTGCCGGGCGGCACGGGGTCGCCGGGCTGGCGCCAGTTGGGGGTGGTCAAGCCGTCCCACTTCGCGGTGTGGCGGCCCCTGGTGCGGAACTCGCAGTTGAGGAGCTGACGGACGACGCAGCCGTCCTTATCGCGGATGTTGAGGGAGATGAAGCCGTCCTCGGGCATCGTGAAGGCGACTTCCTCGAAGCCCTGAAGCTCCTTGACTTGGATCAGGCCCGTCCAGTCAACGACGGGCAGGCCCTTCTCCATCGAGGTCTTGAACTCGCGTCCGTCGGCGAGGCGGACGTGCCGGGGCGTCACGCGGCCTTTGGCCTCCAGCGTGCCCGTGCCCCAGCACTGTGAGCCCATGAAGGTGAAGACGCGGTCGGGCACGACGCCCGGCTTGAAGATGTCCTTGATCGTGATGCGGAAGAGGCGGGTCTCGGTGCAGAAGTTTGGCTCGAGGGTCACAACGATGCTGTCGCCGGCGCGGGGCCTGTAGCCGCCCGGGATGCAGAGCACCGCCCAGGGAATGGCGGTCTCCTGGACGTAGCCTCTGCCGTCGTCGTTCTTGCGGAATGCCTGCTGCGCGCCCTGGGTCTTTGCGTCCTTGAGTCCGCCGCCCTTGAAGTCGCGGCCCCAGGCGACATCCACCACGTCGAGACCGTCGCGGTCGCGCCAGCAGGTCAGGTGGGAGCAGCGCTCGCTGCGGGTCTCGGGCGCGGTGATGACGCGGACCTGAAGGCAGTCGCCGTTGAAGCCATAGTCGCCCTTCGAGCTGCCGGGGTTGTTCATCGGCGTCTCGTCAATCCAGCGGGCGAGGAGGTACAGGTTGTCGGCGTCGTACATCAGGTGGAACCAGCAGGCGAGCTTGTCGCGCAGGTTCTCGGCATCGCCGCAGGCGAACACCCCGCCCGTCAGGTCCCAGTCGTGCGCCTTTCCGTCCACCGCCACCTTCCCTGGCGCAGGCAGCACCTGGATGCCGAGGTTCTCGGTCTCGGTGGCGAGGGCGAGTTGGGTGGCGAGCAGGCCAACTGCGACGAACGACCATCTGGCGATACCCCGCATTCGTGGCTCCTTTGGGGGAACAGGCGTCTCTGACGAGGTCGACTCCCGCTATTCTAGCCGCGGCGGGGCGGGGCGTCAAAGAGCGCGCAGACCCGCACAGCTTGACATTTGGCCTTCCTGGTGAAGGAAGCGGAAGAGGCGAAGAAGGGGAACCGGCGGAGGGGGCACTGACTACGCCGCCCCGCAAACAAGGGGACAAGATCGCGCTCCTCGGCCTCTTGCTCCCGAAGGGAGCACAGTGGGTAGCCGGCGGCTTCAGCCGCCGGGTCGGAGTGCGTGCACGGCTCAGTCCCGAAGGGACGGCAGAGGCCCCAAGGCAGCCGACGCGGCACAGGTATCTGTCGTCCCTTCGGGACTTCTGCACCCCGGGCGCACGAGTCCGGCGGCTGAAGCCGCCGGCTACCCACTGCTGTCCCTCCGGGACTGCGACTCTACTCCCTTATCTGTGGGGTTGTGCTGAGGCTTATGGGGCCAGCCGGGCCTTCAGCGCGTCGAGCAGGCCATCCGGCGGGTCGAAGGGGAGCGCGGTGGGCTTGCAGGCCAGGGCGCTCGCGTAAAGGCCGAGGATGGCGTTGAACTGCTCGAGCGAACGCCCGAGGCGGCACGGGTGCGGCCTCGCGGGGTCCTCAAGCCAGTCGAAGCAGGCCTCGGTCAGGCGGGCCTGAGCAAGGTCGTCCTCCACGCCGTAGTTGTGCGTGCCGCTCTCGTAGCCGGCGTCCTGCGTCTGCCGTTCCCAACTCCACATCGTCCACTGGATGAAGCCCTTGGTGCCGTAGACCGAGATGCGCTTGTGGTGGTAGCGGCTCTCCTGGGTGGTGGCAAGGGGAGCGCACAGGCCGCAGACCATCATGGCGCTCACCTTGTTGGCGAAGCGAAAGGCGGCGGCGGCCATTCCGGGCGCGGGCTGGCGCGAGGCCAGGTCCTCCGGGCCGCCCACCTGGCCGAACACGCTTGCGAATGGGGCGAAGCCGTTGTAGCTGTGGGCGAGCTCCAGCACGTGGACGCCCTGGTCGAGGGGGGTGGAGCGGGCGGAGACGTCAATGAAGCGCACCTCGCCGATGCGGCCCTGGGCCACGTCGCGCTTGAGTTCCAGGTTGCGGGCGTGGAAGTGGAGCTGGGTGTTGACGGCGAAGCGGGTGGGGCCGCGCTCGCCGAGGGCCTTGAGCGCCCGCCAGTCCTCGCCCTGGAGGGCGATGGGCTTTTCCACGATGGCTACGGGCACGCGGTGCTCGACGGCAATCGTCATTGTCGGCACGCGCAGGCCGGGCAGCGTGACGATGTGGAGGAGGTCGGGCTTCTCGCGTTCGAGCATCTCGTGGGCGTCGCGGTAGCGGGTGGCGATGCCGAACTCGGCTCCGAAGTCGTTGAGCCGCTTCTCATCGAGGTCGCAGATGGCCGCGATCTTGCCGCGCTGCACGGCCTTGTAGGCCCTTGCGTGCCCTCTCGCCCTCGGCCCGCAGCCCAGGAATGCACACTTGAACATCGAAAGCTCCTGCCAGGGAAAGGTTGTTTGGCCCTCCCTGGAGTACTCTACCGAATCGGCCCGTTTCACGCAAGGCTTGACTCGCCGGAAGCCGTCGTGTAGGGTGTGGGCCATGACACACACAACCCCACTTGCCGCTGCCGAAGTGAGTTGCGTGGCCCAGCCCCCGAATGGGGGCGACCCAGCCGTAGCCCAGGGCGACCGAAGGGAGCCCTGGGTCAGCCGCGACACCAGGGGGGAGCCCCCGAAGGGGGGCGATTCAGAAGGCCGTGAATCGCCCCTTTCAGGGGCTCATGCTCGGGGTGGACCCGCTTCCCAGGGCTCCCTTCGGTCGCCCTGGGCTACGACTGGCTCGCCCACTTCGTGGGCTATCAAGCGAATCTTCGACTCACCTCACCGCAGCCGATCGCTGTTGTGGGGGCCAGTGGTGCTCTCGGTGTTCCTCCTGCTGAACCTCGCAGTCGCGGCGGAGCGGTCGCCCAGCTTCGAGGAGTTCGACCGCCGGGCGAAGGCGGGCGAACGCCTCAACGTGGTCTTCTTCGGGGCCTCGCTCACCTGGGGCGCCAACGCGACGGACCCGAACCTGACCTCGTACCGCGGCTGCATGGCCGGGCTGCTCGAGGAGCGCTATCCCAACGCCCACCTGAAGTCCCACGACGCCGCCATCGGCGGCACGGGCTCGCAGCTCGGCGTGTTCCGCCTGGAGCGCGACGTGCTGCGGCGCAAGCCCGACCTGGTGTTCCTTGACTTCTCGGCCAACGACGACATCTATAGCGACAAGGCCGAGACTCTCGCCTCCTACGAAGCCATCGTCCGACGCATCATCGCCGAGGGCCGCTGCCCCCTCGTCATCGTCATCTTCCCCTTCCAATGGGACGTGGCACGAGGGAACACGGACGGGATGAAGCGGCGCGACGCCCACATCGCCATCGCCAAGGCATACAACGTGCCCGTCGGCGACGCTATCTCCTTCGGCCAGCGCCTCGTCAAGGAGGGGAAGCTTGCCATCCCGCAGATTTGGCCGGTGGACGGCGTTCATCCCGGCGACGCGGGCTACCGCATGTTCGCCGACGCCGCCTGGCAGGGCTTCTGCGAGGGAGTCGAGCGGAAGCTGGTGTGCGCCGCGCCCGAGAAGATGCTTCACGCGGCGACCTATGTGACGAGCGCCCGCGTCCGCATCTCCTCTCTCGGCAAGCTCCCCGCGGGTTGGCGGGTGGGCGCGCCCAACCTCACCTCCGCCTGGTACGACGCCCTGATGTCCCGCTGGCTCGACGACCTGGCCATCGCCTCGGGGCCGAAGAAGGTCGAGCGGCTCAAGGTCAGGTTCAGCGGCTCGATGGTCATGCTCTTCGGCGAGAAGACCCTCAAGAGCGGCAAGTACCGCTGCCACATTGACGGCAAGCTGGTGGAACACCAGGACTGGGCGACGAAGAAGGTGCTCACCGAGTTCGACGCCTCATCGCGGCAGTTCGGCGGGAACACCCACCTCACCGAGGTCATCGCCGAGGCCCTCGACCCCGCGGCCGACCACACGCTCGAGATCGAGCCGCTGTTCGCGGACGGCGAGGAGCAGGAGCTTCGCATCGAGAGCATCTGCGTGGCTGGGGGCAAAGCGAAGGTGTGGTTGGGCGACTAGCCCGTGCATGGTCGCTCCGTGGCACGGGCAACAGCAACCTTGACATCGCTGTCCTGGGCGGCTATCATGCATTCGCATTGAGCCATCGAAGGTCCGGCCCCGCCGCCCAAGGGCGCACGTTGGGCGAGAAGGGGAGCCGGAAGGAGACAGCCATGGACGCCTCTGCCGGCCGGCCACACGTGACTCTCGACGAGTTCCGCGTGCAGAGCTTCAAGAGCTTCGGAGACGCGGCACTCCGGCTACGCCCCCTGACGCTCCTGGTGGGGCCGAATGCGTCCGGCAAGAGCAACCTCATCGAGGCCCTGCGCCTGATTCGCTGGCTTGCAAGGGGCGGGGGGCTGGACCAGTTCAACCGGGCGGCAGAGAGCGGCGAACTGGCGATTCGGGGCCGTTCGGAGGACATCTTCCTGAACGGAGAGAGGGCGTTCGATCTAGGGTGCGAGTTCGGCTTCTCCCAGCCTGAATGGATGAACTCGCTGAACACGCTTCAGGTGAGGATCGGGCTTGTCGGCGCCGAACTCAGGGTGATTGACGAGTCGTTTCAGGACGTCCTTGGGGGCTCCCCTCCCGGTCAGGGCCGCGAGCCGCTCTACCAGGTGGTAGCTCCGGCGACCCCGCCGAGCCATGACCTTCTGGTGCGTTACTACGGGGTCACGAATTCCCCCCAGGTGGTCTGCACGGACCAGAGACTTGTCCTCACCCAGCCGGCTGCCTTCGACGAAGCGTACCAGGTCGGGAATGGCAGCGACCAGGCCCACTGGCTCACCATGTCCCGGGCCAACTGCCTCGCGCGAATGGCGTTCCTCGATCCCGTGCCCGCGCGCATGCGCGGCTACGTGAGCCGCAGGGGCGATTCCCTGCGCGAGGACGGCAGCAACGTCTCTGGCATACTGTCGCAAGTGTGCGCCGAGCCCGACAAGCGGGAGCAGGTCAACGCGTTTATCCGTTCCCTGCCCGAACGCGAAATACTGGGCATCGCCTTCGACGAGGCGCCGCCGGATGAAGTGCGGGTCAAACTGGTCGAGTCGTTCGGCGGCTCCGAGCAGCCCCGCGACGCGCGGGTCCTCTCCGATGGAACGCTGCGCGTGCTCGCCATCGCGGCCGCGGCCATGTCGGTACCCGAGTGGTCCGTTGTGGTCATCGAGGAGGTGGACAGCGGCATCCACCCGAGCCGGGCGGAAGCGCTTCTCCGCAACCTCCGACAAGTAGCCCTGGAGCGCCACCTGAGCGTGCTCTTGACCAGCCACAACCCCGCGCTTCTCGACGCACTCCCAGATGAGGCCCTGGCCGGCATCACCTACTGCTATCGTGACCCACTGGCCGGCTTCAGCAGGCTCGTTCAGCTCTACGACCGCCCCGATCTGCTCGCGCAGGGGCCGGTGGGCCGCCTGATGTTCCGCGGAATCATCGAGAAGGCCCTAAAGGACACCCGCAGCGACGAGGAACGCACAGCCGATGCCCTTGCCTGGATTGAGGGCAGGCGGGGGGCGTCGAGGTGAGCTTCTGCATCGTGGACACCGGCGTCTTCTGCAACCTGATCCCGGTGCCGGGTCGGGACCAGGACGTGAAGGGCGTGTGCGACAGGTTCGCCGAACTAGTCAGGCAGAAGACCACCCTGGTGCTGCCGGTTGCGGCCATTCTGGAGACGGGGAACCTCATAGCCCAATGTAGCGATGGGAACGCGCGCTACAGGACCGCCTGCGAGTTCATGCGGGTGGCCAGCCAAGCGATCCTTGGCGAGACTCCCTTCGTACCCACCCCGCTGTTCGACGCTCAGGCCCTGCTGAACTGGCTTGCGGACTTCCCTCAAGGCGCCGCGCAGGGGAAAGGTGTGGGGGACCTCACGATTGAGAAGGAGTTCCAGCGCCTCTGCGCCCTCTATCCTGGCCATCGCGTCTTCATCTGGTCCACCGACCATCACCTGAGCGGGTACGATCGCCCCGCTCGCGCGCCTTTCCCCACACCCGAGAGCAAACCGTGACCGAAGCGCCGGGCCTGCCACAACTTGGCGATGCCAAGCGCCGGCGGGCGCTGTTCTTCGTCGGCGCAGCGGTGGTGGGGGTGGGGTTTGCCATCGCCATCCAGGTGGGGTGCAACGACAACTTCGTGGTGGAGCAGCTCGGGCTCGACGGCGGCCAGAAAGGCATTCTGGAGGCGGTGCGTGAGACCTGCGGCGTGGTGGCCCTCGGGCTCCTGGCCGTGCTCGCAGGGTTCGCCGAGCCGCTGGTCGGGGCCGCGATGGTGGCCCTCTTCGGCGTGGGGCTGGCCAGCTACTACTTCGTGCCGACGTTCGGCTGGCTCCTGGCCACGAGCCTGGTGTGGAGCCAGGGGCTGCACGTGTGGATGCCGCTGCCCGACTCGATGACTCTCTGTCTGGCGGAGCCTGGCCGCGTGGGCTTCCGCCTGGGGCAGATGCGCGCGGCGGGCGCCGCGGGCTTCGGGGCGGGGATGGCCGCGGCGCTCCTCCTCACGTTGGCCGGCGTGGCGCTCCGGCCGCTGTTCCTTCTGGCGGGCGCGGCGGGGCTGCTCGCGGCGGCGGCCTGCTTCGGGATTCCCCGCGATCTCAAGACGCCCGGGCCGCGCCTCGTCTTCCGCCGAAGCTACGGGCTGTACTACGCCCTGTGCTTCCTCGACGGCTGGCGGCGGCAGATTTTCCTCTGCTTCGCGGGCTTCCTCCTCGTCCGGGTCTACGGCACCCCCGTCCAGACCATCCTGCTCCTCTACGTCGCCGTGCAGGTGGTGGGCTACTTCGGCTTCCCGTGGCTCGGGCGGCTGATAGACCGCGTGGGCGAGCGGCGGGTGCTGGTGGCCTACTTCGCGTGCGTCACGGCGGTGTTCGTGGGCTACGCGCTGGTGAGGGCGCGGCCCGTGCTCTTCGGGCTGTTCCTGGCCGACAACATCCTGTCGGGCTGCGCCACGGCGATCACCACCTACGTGCACCGGCTCGCGCCGCCGAGCGAGCACACGGCCACGCTGGGCATGGGCGTGGCCATGAACCACGTGGCGGCCGTCGCCATGCCCCTGCTCGGCGGCTTCCTGTGGCAATTTGGCTACCACTGGGTCTTCGCCGCGGGCATCGTAGCTGCCCTGGCGAGCATCCTCGTCGCCCTCCGCGTCCCACCGCGCCCCTCGTAAGCATCAGGCCTTCGAGCCAGAGCATGACTCCTCGTCTTGGCGAGTGCATCGGTTCGGGTATCGTCCTCGTCCCTCGTCCTCGTCCTTCGTCCTCGATCCTCCTGGCTGTTTCAGCGAAGAGTCGAGAA
>VGYV01000313.1 GCA_016872855.1 Planctomycetota bacterium | reverse complement strand
ACAGCGACTCCATTGCCTCATCTCGGCCTCTCCGTCTGTGGGGAAGGAACCGCACAGGGTTCGTAGTGCGGGCTTTAGCCCGTATCTGGCGCCCAGGATACGGCCTGAAGGCCGCACTACGAACGGGATATAGTAAGGGCGGGCAGCCTGGACCAGCAAGTGGGGAGGGGACACCTGCGTGGAGTCGCGCGACTGCCCGCCCAGATCGTTCAACACATCCCTGCCCCCTCTGCGCTATAAGTATACGCATGTTCCCGGCGACAGTCAAGTCCCAATTGAGGCGCGAGCAGGGCCCACGATCCTGGCGAACGCCCCGGTTCCCGTCTTCTCGTGCTCGTCGTCGTCCTCGTCGTCGTCGTCAAGTTCTGGACGCTTTCCCGTCGGGGATTCAACGACGAGGACGACGACGACAACGACGACGATCGCAGTATATGGGGGTCACCAGAACTGGGGGGCACACTCTTGAGGTCCGGGCTGCGCTGGCATCCGGCGCCGCGTTGCGCTATGCTCTCCGGCGGCGAGAGGGGGCCAGGAGGCCACGCAATGGAACTGGTGAGGCCAGAGAGCCTTTCTGCAACGCTGGACGCGGTGAACGAGGCCCTGTTCTTCGAGCGACCGCCGTCCAAGGCGGACCGCGATGGTGCAGCCAGGTGGATTGCCGGCCGGCAGGGCCTGCCCAGGTCATATGCAGGCATGTTTGCGCCGACCGAGACGGACCGGCGACAGGGCATCCGCCTCTTCACCGGCGAGGCGGTCAGGACCTGTGCGGCGACCGCCCATATCCTGGGCGAGGAGGCCTGCCGCACGCTCATCCTGCTCGACGTGAAGCTGGCGGCTATCCGTGATGCCCTGGCCCGGGCAACCGAGGGCATGCTCGAACGCCTCCGCGACGCCGAGCGGCGCGAGCTGAACATGGGCCGCCCCTGGCTCGGCCAGTACTGCTGCGGCAAGTGCACCGCCGCCCTCTGGCGGCACCTGGCCGCGGGCGGCCTCGAAGACCACGAGCGCCACCTTGCGGCCGGGGTCGAGGTGCTCAGGCTCCACCGCGACGGCTCTGGCAAGTGGCGGCGCTACCCATTCTGGTACACCCTCCTCGCCCTGAGCGAGATGGGGCCTTCGCTTGCCATAGACGAGATGCGCTACGCCGCGCCCCTGCTCGAGCGTTCGCTCCGCCGCTCAGCGGATGGCCGCTTCGCGCAGCGCCGCCAGGCACTCGCTGAGCGGGTCATGGGGAAATGCTGACATGGACCTTGGCAAGATCCTCTGTCGAAAGAGCATAGTGCGCAAGCCGGAGTTCCACCAGGAACTGTCCGTCCTCATGGCCCCGCTGGAGGCCCGCGAGATGGTGAAGGTCCTCAACGCCGACTACGAGGCGGTGGACACCGAGCGGAACCTCGAGGACGCCATCGCCGCGGCGCCCGAGCTGCTCTTCGACCTGCTGGTCGTGCTCCTCGCCCGCCAGCACTACCTCTTCAGCGACGCCGAGCGGCGACACTTCATTGACCTCGTGTTCCTGGCGCAGGATGGCAGGGAGCTGATCCTCGTGGAACTGAAACGCGGCCGCCTCGCGCCCGATCACCTTCGCCAGTACATGGGCCAGGCGCCGCGGTCGGCTTTGCTCCGCCGCTTCCTCGACAAGGGCGTACGCCTCCGTGGCATCCTCGCGACGGTCGTGGACGGCGACTTTGAGCCGGACGACCCCGACGTGTGCGCCCGCGTCGTGGATAGGCAACAGGCCATCGAGGTTCTCAAGAGACTGCGGCGGGTCCGCCTGGGAGGCGCACGATGACGCACGGTGGACACAAGGGCGCGACGGGCAGAGCCTACGTCGGCACGTCGGGGTGGTACTACGACCACTGGGAGGGCGTGCTCTATCCGCCCAAGCTGGCGAAGGCCAAACGGCTCGACGTCTATATGCAGCGGTACAACTGCGTCGAGCTGAACGTCACGTACTACCGCGTGCCGGGCCGAGCGACGTTCGAGGGCTGGCGCCGCAAGGCGCCGCCAGGCTTCGTCTACATGGCCAAGGCCCACCGCGAGATCACCCACGAGCAGAAGCTACGCGATTGCGCGGAGCCAGTCGCCCGCTTCCTCGAGGCCGTGGCGCCGCTGGGCGAGACGCTCGGCGGCGTCCTCTTCCAGGTGCCGCCGTCGCTCCACAAGGACCTGCCGCTGCTGGCGGACTTCCTCGCCATGCTGCGGCCCGGGCGGCGATATGCGTTTGAGTTCCGCCACCCGTCGTGGGAGTGCGACGAGGCGTTCGGCGTCCTGCGGCGGGCGGGGGTCGCGCACGTGGTCGTCAGCCGCGTGCGGTATCCCTTCGTCGAGACGCACACGGCGCCTTTCGCCTACTATCGGCTGCACGGCCCGGACAAGCTTTGCGGCTCGCCCTACGCGGAGCCGTGGCTGGCCGCTCTGGCGGAGCGGCTCGCGGCGCTGGCCGCCGAGGGCACGGACAGCTTCACCTTCTTCAACAACGACATCGCCGGCCACGCGGTCCGCAACGCCGACACGCTGAACGAGCGTCTCACGCGGTTGGGCGTTCCCCGACAAGGGGTTGCGGCCGGCCGCCCTTGTGGCGACAATGGGTGAGCACATGCGTTGTCCCGACATCGTTCTCTCGGCTCTCTCATACCATCCGCGTCACCGGCGGGGAGCGATCGCGCGGGCCTACTGGGATTTCGTGGCCTCGTGGCAGGATGCTCGCGGTGGCCTCCATCGCAGGGGAGGACAGTGGTATCTGCTCGAGCTGGCCTCGCGGTTCCCCTTTAGCTCCGTCCGGCAGATTCTGGCCAAGGCGCTGCCGCTCGCTGTCCGGCTTCAGCGCGCGGACGGCGGCTTCCAGGCCGACTGCCCCGGGGCGAGTGCGTGCGAGGTTGCTCTAGCCTACGCGCGGCACGGCCTGCTCAGTGGCCTGCTGGCGGAGCTACACCGCGATCCCCTGCCGCTCATCCGCTCGCAAGATACGCCGCTGGGCGTGAAGACGCGCCGGGAGGCGCTCAGAGCGCCGCGTGAGGACGACCGCGGGCTAGCTGAGCGTCTTCGCAGCATGACCGCCGGCCGTCAGCGCGCCGACGGCTCTTGGGGCGGGCTGATCGTGGCGACTGTGGAGGCCGTGCACGGTCTGCTCGACTGCGGCGCTGCCGCGGACGGCCGCGTGCTCCGCAGGGCGTGCGATTGGCTGCTGGCGCAGCAGCGGCCCCCCGAGCCGGGGCGATTCGCCAACGTGCCGCCGCTGGACCTGCCCGGCATGTTCTGGACGGACCGGGACCAGGATGAAGTCGCCTTCGGGCGGGCGCGACACCCAGCCTGGCGATGGAAAGCGGGGCAGTCATGTCTCGCTCTGCTCCCCATTTTCCAGACCGGGGCCGCGCTGGGCGCCCTGTGCCGCTACGGGCTCTCCGACGCTCCGGCGGTCAGGCAGGGCTTCCGTGACCTCCTCCGCCTCCGTGGCCCGGGCGGAAGGAACTACACGCAGCACTGGTGCGCGTGCGCAGCCGCGCGGTGGGTTCGCACGCGGAAGCCACGCTTCGCCGAATGAGGATGCGACGCTGGAGCGAGCCGTCCCGGGCCGGGTGAGCTGTTCCGATGGGCAAGAGCTTCGTTTGTGAGCCGATCGAGCCGATTGCGGACGCGATGGACACGCGGCGCATGGCCACGGGCGAGCCGGGGCTGCCGAAGCGCTTCCGCTGGCGCGGCGTGGAGCACGAGATTGCCGAGGTGCTCGAACAGTGGCGCGAGACCGGGCCTTGCACGTCGGGCAGCGACGAACAATACGTGCGGAAGCACTGGTATCGCATCCGCACGGCCGCGGGCGTCGAGATGAAGCTCTACTTCGAGCGCCAGGCTCGATCCGCCCGCCAGCGCAAGGTAAGATGGTGGCTGCACAGCATCGCCCAAGGAGACTGAGGGGAGCGGCCTGCGCGGCGAGCGGGGCGCGCGTCAGCAGGCGGGGGGCAAAGCCGTGAATGGGTGGAAAGACTCGCGGCCCGTGATGTGGTTTGGGGGCGTTCTCCTGCCACTTGCCCTTGCGGCTCTGGTTGCTTACAACGTCGTCCGATGGCGGGTCTACTGGCCGACGGACGACCGGATCAGCCGCAGCATGTACCTGGTCTACACGGATGCCTGGCGCGTGGTCGGGGCCGTCGTTCTAAAGCTCGGGGTCGCCGGGATACTGGTCGCGTGGTTCCTGCTCGCAAATCTGGAGGAGACCGAGGGAGTGGCTCAGCCCCTCGTCGTGGCGTCCGCTCTCGTCGCCGGAATCGGGTTCGCGGTATTCAGCGTCGGATTCTTCGTGTGAACGTCTGTGACACTCGGGCACGGTCTCCCCAAGCCCTGCCCGGAAGCGGCCGAGCACCGGCGGGAGCCGCCGCGGCGGGGGCCTCGCCGGCGGGGGGAATGGCCACCGCCGTCGGTCGGACGCTTGGAGCGGTCACCCCCGAACGGGCTGGGGATGAGGGGCAGGGGGTTGCCGACCAGGCGCTCGAGGGCGGGAAGGAAGCGCCGCTCGGCCCGCGTGACGAAGCTGGTGGCCAGCCCCGCCGCCTGCACGCGCGCCGTGCGGCCGATGCGGTGGACGTAGTCGTCGGGCGACTGCGGGAAGTCGTAGTTGATCACGTGCTCGATGTCAGCGATGTCGAGGCCGCGGGCCGCCACGTCCGTTGCGATGAGGATGCGGTAGCGCCCCTCGCGGAAGCCGGCCATCGCTTCGTCGCGCTCGGGCTGCGCGCGGTTGGAGTGCAGCCGCGCCACGCCCCCGACCCGCCGTCTCACGGCGCTGGCCAGCCGGTCCACGCCCAGCTTGGTCCGCACGAACACGAGCACGCGGCCCTGGCTCTGGGCCAGCAGGTGCAGCAGCAGCGGCGTCTTGTCGCTCTCATGCGTGTCGAAGAGCTGCTGCTCGGCGCGCTCGGCAGGGGCCGAGCGGCGGCCAACCTGGACGACGACCGGCTGGCGCATGTTCCGCTGGACGATCTGCTCGACGTCGTGCGGCATCGTGGCCGTGAACATGAGCGTCTGCCGCTCGCTCGGCAGCTCCCGCAGTATCCGCTCGATCTGGGGCAGGAAGCCCATGTCGTGCATGCGGTCCGCCTCGTCTATCACCAGCACCTTCACGTCCTTGAGCGACACGCTGCCCGACTGGATGTGGTCAATGAGGCGCCCGGGCGTGGCGACGAGGACGTTCGGCCACGAGACCAGGGCCTTCCAGTCCTTCTCGATGGGGATTCCGCCGACGACCGTTGCCACGCGGACGCCGCTGGACTGACCGAGGGCGTCGAAAGCGCCCGACACCTGTTGGGCCAGCTCGCGCGTGGGCGTGAGCACCAGGGCAGCCATCTCCATCGTCTCGGCGTATCGCTCGATGATCGGCAGAGCGAAAGCCGCGGTCTTGCCCGTCCCCGTCTGGGCCAGCCCGATGAGGTCCTTCCCCTCCAGCGCGTGCGGGATGCACGCCGCCTGGATGGGCGTCGGCGTCTCGTAGCCTGCCGCCTGGATGTCCTTGAGGAGACTCCCGCGAAGCGGGTAGTCCGCGAACCGAGTTGTCACCTCACCGCCCGACACTGCGGGCACAGACACAGCTTCCTGCAAAGCGTTCCCCTGCAAAGTGCGGGGCCGCTTTGCCCCGCGTCTGCCACGTGCACGCCCAACTGCATTGTCGGGCGGCCAGCGCCTGCCGCGCATCCTGCGCCGGCGCACTTTCGCCCATCGCGGGCAACTCAGAGAGCGAGCCAGTAGGGAGGGTCGGCTGGAAGGCTTCGACGCATCGCACCGGAACTGGACAGGTCTCTCTCCATCACCTCAACGAGCGCCAATTCCCATCATCCTCCGATTGTAGCCGAAAGAACGCCCAAGTGCAACTCTCTTTGCGGGGTTGACTCCACGCGGGGCCGATGGTATAACCACGTTGTCGCGTGGGCCGAGGGCCGCAGGCGCGGCTGTCTGTCGCCCATGCTCAGGGGGTGTGGATGACTCGTTGGCGCGGCCTGTCCAGCGCGATGTTCGCCACGGCCATGGCTGCTGGGCTGAGCGGGGCGCCCGGCTGCACGAGCCTGGGCCAGCGGGCGAAGAGCTTCCCACACGCTGTTGGGCTGTACCTCCAGGACCGGTTCGAGGACTTCACCGAAGTCGCGGACGCCGGGTTCACCTTCTCCCTGAAGTCAGGTTACGTCCTCTACACTTCGACGGGGTCGCTGGTTCCTGTCGGCGGGGGCTATCTCAACGGCTGGTTCTTCGGGCTGGGTGGCGGCCAACTCTTCGGCATCGGCCACAGACGCTTCCTGGCCACTCGCTACTACTTCGCCGGCGGCGGAGTGGGCGCCTGGGGATACGAGGAGTTCGGGTGGGACGAGTTCGACACCGAAGACCTCTCGACCATGCACTGTCAGGACACAGGAGCGCCCCTCTTCCTGGAGCCAACCGGTCGGCCAGGCCCGTTCCCCAGCTTCCGGGCACACGCCCACGCGGGGTATCTGGGCCTGATGGCTAATGCACATGTCTATGAGACTCTTGACTTTCTGCTCGGCCTCATCGGCTTCGACCTGTGCGGGGACGACGGTGTGCGCCTGGGCAAATGGTCGTGGCAGACGTATGAGGACGCCGACGTGAACTCCTTCGAATTCAGCCACTACCACACGGGAATCCAGGACTACTGATTCCCCCGGCTTCCGCCAGCAAGGGTAGCGCTATGCGGTTCGGAGAGAATGCTCGCCGCGCCTTCGCAGGTAGTCTGCTCGCCTTTATGACGACGGGGTGCACCTCGCTCCTGGAGCGATCGAAGAATCCCATCCACTTCATCGGTCTGTATCTCCTTGATAGAGCGGAAGATATGATGGAGGCCGCCGACGTTGGCATCACCATCAGCGAGGAGCCAGGCTTCGCCATCTACGGCGCCTTCGCCTCCCTCACCCCGGTCGGGGCGGGCTATATCAATGGCCACTTCATCGGCCTCGGCGGCGGCCAGTTCCTCGGACTCCCCACAAAGACCCTCGGACGGACCCGATTCCACCTAAGTGCTGTTGGCGTCTTGGCTTGGGGCTATGAGGAGCTTGGCTGGCAGACCTTCGATACCAAGGACATGGTCACCCTCCAGTGCCAAGACGTGGGCCTCGCAGGCATCGTCGCCGCCCCCCACGGCCGTCCCGGCCCCGTCCCCTCATGACGCCACTACATCCACGTGGTCCACGTGGGCTTGGTCGGAAACCTTAACTACTTTGAAATACTAGACTTAGCTCTCGGCTTCCTGGGCATAGACATCTGCGGCGACGATGGCGTGCTCCTCGGCCACTGGCCGGGCCAGACCCCCGAGGAGGCCAACGACGCGGCCTGGGATTTCGAGGAAATCCGCCGCACATTCCGGGAGCAGCCTCAGAGCCGCTCCCGCTGGTAGCGAACTCGGCATCCCCTCTGGCCTGCCATTCTGGCAGGCGCAAAGGTGGCCTTTTCCGCCACCCGAAGGGTCGCTTTTCCGCCATCGCCGGTGGCTCAGCGCAAGGGCAGCTTGACGGTCTTCCCAGTCTTCGCCGACTTGTAGATGGCGAGGATCAGCTCGACCGCCTTACGGGCCTCCTCGCCGGAGACCATCGGCTCGCGGTCCTCGACGATGGCGTCCGCCATGTCCATCACCTGGATCAGGTGGCCGAGCACGCTCAGGGCCTTGGGGTCCGAGGCGGTGCTCTTCGGCGGCTCGTCCTCGGCGATCTTCAACTCGACGTCCTTCGCCACGCCAGCCTTCTCGTCGGCCAGGGCGTACTTGACGAGGCCGCTGTCGTTGAAGATCAGCGTGCCGTTCTCCCCGTGGAGTTCCGTGCGGCAGGACATGCCGGGGGTGACCGATGTCGTGCCCTCAATGACGCCGAAGGCGCCGCTCTTGAACCGGAGGATGGCGACGGCTGTGTCCTCGACCGGGATGTCGCGGACGAGCGGCGCGGCGTGGGCGGTGACGACCGCAACGTCCCCGGCGACGTAGAGGAGCTGGTCAATGCCGTGGACGCCCTGGTTCATCAGCGCGCCCCCGCCGTCGAGTTCCCACGTGCCGCGCCAGCCGGCGCTCCTGTAGTAGCCTGGGGAGCGGTAGTATTTCATATAGCAGTCGGCGAGCACGAGCTTGCCCAGCCGTCCTTCCTGGATGATCTGCCGTGCGGTCTTGGTCATGGCCATCGTGCGGCGCTGGAAGATGCAGCCGAGCTTCACCTTCCGGGCGCAACAGGTCTCGATCATCTTGTCCATCGTGCGGAGCGTGATGTCGAGCGGCTTCTCGCTCAGCACGTGGCGCCCCGCCTTCGCGGCGTCAACCGCGATGCGCCAGTGCAACCCGCTCGGCACGCAGGCGCACACGCAGTCAATGTCCAGCTCGTTCTTCAGCATCTTCCGGTGGTCCGAGTAGCACGGCACGTTGCCGTGCTCGGCGGCGAGCTTCTGCGCCTTGACGATTTCGATATCGCACAGCGCGATCAGCTCGGCCTGCGGGGCGAGCGAAATCGCCTTCGCGTGCCACGGCCCGATCACGCCGCACCCGACAACCGCGAACCCCACCTTGCCGTTGCGCATCTCGTTCTGCTCCACGAAGGGAAGGGAAACGGTGGCCAGCGGAGGGGAGTCTAGCAAGGTCTGGCAGGCGTGTCAAAGCGCGGGCCGCCCGCGGCGCCGCCCATCATCCTGCCCAGGCCGCTACCAGCGCCGATGCCCGGGAATCTCGCACCAACTCCCGTCCATTCGTGTCCATCTGGGTCAAGAACTGACCGAAAAATGGCCTCCGGGCAGTCCGGATGCGATGGTGCTCTGAGAAGGCAAGAGGCCGAATCTCGCGCGAATGCTGCGGAGAATCGGCCTTTTGTGCTGGTGGAACGCCTCCTGCACAACCGTCGCGCCCACAGGCACCCTGAGCATCCTTGCCGAATGCAGCGCAGGGATTGAGCCTGTCTACAGCCTTGCCTACCGCCGCGGCGCCCTGGACGGCCGTGAGTTCATCCAGGTGCATCCCCTGCTTGAGAGAACGGCGGAGCGCGGGGCGCACTTCGTTTCCGCAGGGGAGAACTGGACCGATGGGCACGCCGATTCCGGCAGCACTTCCCCGCTCTTGACAACTGAAGCGCATCGTAGTAACCTTGCGGCCAGAGTTTTGGCCGCGCCCCGAAAGCCTATCTGATGCACACCGTGGCGACGAAACGCTACGCGACGGCGTTTGCTTGGCGGGAAGCTCTCGCGGACACTATCGGCGGCTTCCTGACAACGGGAATGCGCCACGGCGAGTTGGTCAAGCTGACGTGGCCCGACGTGAGCTTCTCGACCAACACCATCCGAGTTCGACAGGAGACGTGCAAGACGCATGGGCAACGGGACATCCCGATGCACGACGCTTTGCGAGCACGGCTTCTCGCTTTGTGGCGTGAGGCAAAGGACACGGAAGGCCCGGTCTTCGCGAACGCCAACGGCAAGCCTTGGACGGAGAACCTGGACGCGCGTTTCCGGGCCTGCCTGCGAAAGGCCGGCATCGGGCCCCGCGTGGTCAAGGTGAGGCGTGTGTGGTGTCTCCTCGACACTGACCGAACGGGCCGACCGGTCCGCGAGGAGCTGCCGGGAGCCAAGAAACGGCGTGAAGCGGAGGCGGCATTGCGTGAACGCTTGAGCCAACGCCCCCGCCCACGCGCCGTGATCCATTCGCTTCGCCACACCTTCGCCACTGAGTTGATCCGATCGGGCGCGAACCCGAAAGTGGTGTCCGACCTGCTGGGTCACAGCACGGTCCAGATGACGCTCCAGACGTATGCTCACGTCTGGCCGCAAGACCGCGAAGCGGCAGTCGCCAAGCTGAGCTTTGGCACAAAGTCGGCACAAAGCACCGAGGTGGAGTCACAAGTGCTTGGCAGAACCGGGACTAACGAAAACTAAATAACTCGCCACGATTTCGACTCGATATTCGCAAATCGTGAGCTGGCAATGTGTTGTGGAGCCGTGTAGAATTAGCCCCCACTGGGTGTATGTTGGTTTCCGACCACCAGTGGGGGCCATGAG
>VGYV01000312.1 GCA_016872855.1 Planctomycetota bacterium | reverse complement strand
CCTCAGCATAGGCATGGCAAGGACTTACGCCGAAATACACCTGTGCCGGCGCTGGATCGCCAGCTGCTCGCGCCGACCGACAACCACAACCCCTGGGGGCTACCCACAAAGAACCCCGAAGCGGCATGTATATAGGCACCCTATCCGTCGCCCTGTGCTCGAAGATCGCCGCCACCCGTTCTTTGGGGAGCATGCTCCCGCCCTGTGGAGCCAGCCCTGGAAACTCGTGACACCTCAGCTTGATGGAGTATCACCCATCTTCTGGTTACGGATCACGGATGTCTCTTTCGATCATGTCCACCTCTCGCGCGCTCCTCGCATCCAGGTCGAAGCGAAGCGTCTTGATCTCGAACGGCCTCACCCGCCCGGTCCAGGCGGCCTGGGCGAAATGAAGGTCCACCCGCCCCTGGGTCTCGCGCCCGGCGGTCTCGACGAAGCGGGCGATCAAGTCGTCGCCGTCTTCCGCCTTCTTGAGCGCCGTGAGGAGCAGATTGTCGGGCTTCACCTCCACGGCGGAGCCGAAGGAGGAGATGCTGCCGTCCTGCACCCCCTCGAAGCGGAAGAAGACGGGGACGTTCAGGCTCTGGGCCTCGCGGACCACCGCCGGGAAAAGGGGACATTCTACTTTTCCGTCTCGGAAAAGTTGATTGTCCCCTTTTCCCGCGTGGGGCACCAGGCGATAGCGGATGACGTGCTCGCCCTGGTCGGTGTACTGATACTCGACGCCTGGCTCGGGCTTCCGCGGGTCGTGGAAGGCGTAGATGGGGCTGCGGAGCAGGCTCAGGCGCATCTCGCTGCCCAACACGTCGGCGCCATACTTCCCGTCGTTGATCAGCGCCAGCCCTGCCGGCTGGCCGCCGATGGTGCCCGAGAGGTCCATCCAGCGTTGGATGGGCTGCTCCTCGCCATTGGTCGGCCGCGTGATGCAGCCGTAGGGCACCTCGAACGTGGCGACCGGGCTTTCGATGGCCGTGGGGAAGGCCAGCTTGAGCATCTTGTGCTTCTCTGCCCAGTTCACCACCAGGCAGGCGTCAATCCGGGCCAGGCCGTCGTAGAGGTAGAAGGTCTGCTCGGCAGTCGAATCGCCCCAGCGGCTCCTCACGCGGATGGCGGCGCGGACGGGGCCGCTCTCGATTATCTCGGGCGGCCCGACCGGCTCGAAGCGCCCGAGCTCGTCGCGGAACGCCGCGACGCCGTGGCTCCACGTGTCGCTCATATCCCGCAGCACGACCAGCGCGGCGCCGGGGCCGGCGAGCAGGTTGGTTGCGATCCGTCCGATCGGTCCAATCCGTCGGATCGGCGCCCGCCTCTTATCCCACAGCCCCCAGAGCAGCCCATTCGCGGGCTCCAGCTCAATCCTGACGAGCGCGTTCTCCAGCGAGGTCGGCGTCACGGCCAGCCCCGTCGCCACCTCCTGCGGCTCGTGCTCCGTGCTCAGGTGGTAGCAGGTGAAGCCGAGCGAGCGCACGCGCACGCGGAAGACCAGGTGGCCGTCCGCCCGCTGCGTGGGCACCTCCTGGCCCATCTCGTCGAAGAACACCTGGCGCGGCGCGTCCTCCTGCGGCTCGACCTCGATCACGTCCTCGCGGTCGAAGCCCAGGGGGTTGAAGAACGTGACGGGCGACATGCCCCGCGTGGTGTCAATGTGGCGGCCCCAGACCTCGAGCGATTCGCGTATCACCCGCATCGCCGTCTCCTGCACCCCCTCGAGGAGGGGCCAGACGTCGTCGTATGCCTCTGGGATGCTTGTGCCGGCCAGCACATCGTGGAACTGGTGGAAGAGCACGGTCTCCCAGGCCTTGCTGAGCGTGGCCTGTTGCGGCTCGGCCCCGAACGCCGCCGTGGCGATGGCCGCGAAGCGCTCCGCCGCCAGCAGCAGCTCCTCACACTCGTGGTTCATCCGCTTGATGTCCGACACCACGCTGTAGCACCCGCGTGCGTGATGCTGCAGCTCATCAGCGACCACCGGCACGTTTGTAGTTCGGCCTTCAGGCGGCTCTTGAAGACCGCGTGAACGCGGAACTACGAACGCGCTCTCCGCCGCTTCGAAGAACGCCTGCGGCGTGCTGAAGACGGCGTTCGGCGCCTCGGGGTCGGCGGCGATGGCGAGGATGCTGGCGATGTTGGCCTTCGTGGGGCCTCCGCCGTGGTCGCCCACGCCGTAGAAGCACATCACGTGGGGGAGGCCCAGCGGCGCCTGCTCCGCCGCCGTGCGGATGCGGTCCGCCAGGTCGTCCGGGCCGCAGCAGTAGTGGTGCGGCGGGCGGCAGGCGAGCACGCTCGTGCCGTCGGGCGCCTGCCACTGGAAGAGGCCGGCCGGCAGCGCCTTCTCGTGCGGTCCGGGGCGGAAGAACACGTAGTAGTCCAGCCCGCACCCCTTGACTATCTGCGGCAGCGTCCCCGCGTGGCCGAACGAATCCACGTTGTAGCCCACCCGCACGTCCACCCCGAACTTCTGCTGGAAGTAGCGTTTGCCGTAAAGCGCCTGCCGCACGAACGACTCGCCGCACGGGATATTGCAGTCGGGCTGCTCCCACCACCCGCCCACGATGCACCAGCGTCCCTCGGCCACGCGCTGGCGAATCCGCTCGAATAGCTCTGGCTCCCGCTCCTCCAGCCACTGATACGTCGCGGCCGACGAGCGGCAGAAGATGAACCCCACCGTCTCCTCCATCCTGTCGAGCGCTGCCCGGCACGTCTCGCGCACGACGTGGAACCCCTCCTCCGCCCGCCAAAGCCAAACGGGGTCAATATGCGCGTTGCCGATCATATGGACTGTGATGCTCTTGCCCGGCTTCGCCATCGGCCCCTCTCGCCTCCCAGGACGTCGTGGGTGCCTCGCCCTTCTCTGAACGCGCAGTATAGCAAGAAGCCGGCGAGGGGGTCAACACCCGCGCCGAGTTTGCCCCTCGGTCTTGGGATTGTTCTCACGTGCCCACTCGTGCTCGTCGTCGTCCTCGTCGTCGTCGTCGAACACGATGGCTCTCTCCCTCATGAGGGGCTCGACGACGAGGACGACGACGACAACGACGACGATTGGGAACCCCAAGGCCAGGGGTCATACCCCACCCGCGTCCCCTCGTTTGCGCCCGGGCGGGGCTTCTGATAGGCTGACACGCGGGGTGCCCGGACAGGCCTGGCCCCCGCCCCTGCCTATCAGGAGAACGTGCCCATGCGGCGAACCGCACTTGTCGCCCTTGCCGCCATTGTCCTCGCCGGCGCCACGTCCCCAGCGCTCGAAGTCGGCGACAACGCCCCGCCACTCCGCGTCAAGTCCTGGGTCGGCGGCAAACCCGTCACCCTCGAAACCGCCAAGGGCAAGGTCCTCGTCGTGGACTTCTGGGCCTCCTGGTGCCAGCCCTGCCGACAGACCGTCGCACGCCTCAACCGCCTCCACAAGAAGCACGCCGACAAGGACGTCCTCTTCGTCGGCATCACCCAGGAGGATGAGGCAGCCGCAAAGAAGTTCATGGCCACCGTCGCAATGGACTACCACGTCGCCCTCGACGACGACGGGAAGACCAACGACTCCTACATGAAGGGCGTCCCCGGCCTCCCCCACACCTTCGTCGTGGACCGCGAGGGCCGCGTCGCCTGGCATGGCCACCCCCTCACCCGCCTCGCCCGCGTCGTCGAGGAACTCGTCGCCGGAAAGTTCGACCTCGCGCGCGCCAAGAAGCTCACCGCACTCCGCGACAAGCTCACCCCCCTCCTCCGCGCACGCGACACCGACAAGGTCCTCCAAACCCTCGACGAAATCATCAAGCAAGTGCCCGACGACCCCGACGCCTACCGCCTCAAGCGCGCCATCCTCCGCGACCAGGGCAAGACCGACGACACCTGGCCCGTCCTCCTCGCCATGGCCCAGGCCTGCCCAAACGACTCCGACGCCCTCCTCGAGGCCGCACTCGCCCTCGGCACCACAGGCGACCTCGAACACCGCGACCACCCCAAGGCCCTCGCGTTCGCCCTCCAGGCCGCAAAGGTCGCCGACCCCGCCGAGCCTGGCCCACTCGCCGTCCTCGCCCGCATCCACTACGAGATGGGCCACGTCACCCTCGCCGCCGACGCCACCGCCAAGGCCGCCGCCCTAGCCGAAGGCGACGAACGCAAGGCCCTCGACACCCAGGCCGCCTTCTACCGCAAGGAGGCCGACCGCCGCCGCAAAGACCCCGACGTGAAGTGACGCTGGGGCTTGACGCGAATCGCCGCTCTGATACAATCACCACTGCCGAGCCGACATACTACTCCGGCCGCCATTCAGTTTGCACCCACCGGCCCCGTGCGCCGGCGCCGAGGGTAGGGAATGTAGCCGCAAGCGTCCCGCTTGCGGTCGTCTTCGACAAGCGAGACGCTTGTCGCTACGCCCCGGAATGCAAACTGATTTGCGGCCGGAGTAGTAAGGGGGTGGTGATGGAAGGGTGTGGTGGCGACGGGATTCCGGGGCGGCGGTGGGTGCACCCCGGCGGCAAGCTGCGCGAGGAGGGGCCTGCGGCGCTCTCTGAAGCGGAGCTTCTGGCCATCCTCATCTCCACGGGCATCCGGGGCAAGAGCGCGCTGGACATCGCGGGCGACATCCTGCGCGAGTTCGGCTCCATCGAGGCCCTTGGTGGGCGACCTCTGGAGGAGTTCCTGAGATTCAAGGGAATGTCCGACGTGAAGATCACCCGCATCGCCGCCGCCCTTGAGATAGCGCGCCGGCTCAGGAGCGACCAGATGGCTTCCACCAACCCGGTTCACCCAAGGCGAGGACTGGCTGAAGCCAGGACTCCAAACCCGGCCACTCCTGGTTCGGAGTCCTGCCTTTAGGCAGTCTTGACTCCCCGCAACGCACGCCACCTGTGAAGGGGGCGGTAGATGGCGAAAGACTCGAAACTCCACGAGAAAGCCGTCAGGATGTCCGATATGGCCGAGTCCAAGAAGGAACTCGCCATCACGGCCTACCTCCAGCAAGTCCAGACCCTCCCGGGCGAAGCCGCCCGCTCCCACAGGTTCACCGTCCTGCTCGATGCGCTTTTCGGCACTCAGCCGGGCTTCATCGAGGAATACGTCAAGGGGATCGAGCAATACCTGAAGGTTCCAGGGAAGGACCGCATCCTCCGCGGCCGCGCCGACCAGCTCTCAGGCAACCTCATCATCGAGTTCGAGAACGACCTGAGCAAGAAGGACCGCGCCGCCGAGGCCAAAGAACAACTCCGGCGTTACACGGCCTGCCTCTGGTCCCACGAGCATCCCGAACACCGCACCCGCTTTGTCTGCCTTGCCACCGACGCCAGGCGCTTCCGCGCCTTCGCCCCCGTGGCCCAGAGACCCGACAGCCCCGCCTGCGAGCCGGCCGACGTGCGGCTGACGCTCCTCGAAGAACTCGATGCGGGCAAGCCCGATGTCCCCTGGACCGACCTGTACTTCTTCCTCGACCGCTACCTTCTTCGCAAGGAAATCCTTCCGCCCACCAGCGAGCACGTGGTGAAGGACTTCGGCCCCCGCAGCCACGCGTTCCAGGTGGCCGAGGCCGCGCTTCTACGCGAATGGGCGCGCCGCAAGCAGAACCCCGAGTACGCCGTCCGCTATGAAACCTGGGAGAAGTACCTCCGCATCGTCTACGGCTCCGCCGTGGCGGACGACGCGCTCTTCATCCGCCACACCTACCTGGCCACCGTCGCGAAGCTCATGGTCTGGCGACGCGCCGCGCCCACCGAGGAGGCCCCCGACGGGCCGACGATTCAAACGATCCTGGACGGCACCTATTTCAGGGTTCGCATGGGCGTGGAGAACTTCCTCGAGGAGGACTTCTTCTGCTGGCTCGCCCGCGCCGAGGCAGCCGCTACGGGCCTGGCCGTGGCGCGCGACATCATCTCGCTGCTCGCCAACTACAACCTGCGCGAACTTTCCGAAGACGTGCTGAAGGCCCTCTACGAAGGGCTTGTGGACCCCGCCACCCGCCACGACCTGGGCGAGTACTATACCCCCGACTGGCTTGCACACCGCATCGTGCGCAAGACATTGGAGCCGAACCCCGAGGCCTCGGTCCTCGACCCCGCCTGCGGCTCGGGCACCTTCCTCTACATGACCATCCGGGAGAAGCGGCGGCTCCTGGCCCACATGAAGCCCACTGCCCTCATCCAACACATCGTCGGCTCCGTCGTGGGCATGGACATTCATCCCCTCGCCGTCATCGTCGCAAAGGCCAACTATGTCCTCGGGCTCGGAGAACTGGTGGCGCAGCGCAAGCGCCGGGTTTCCATCCCCGTCTACATGGCCAACAGCATCCGCCCGCCGCAGCATGAAGTACGGAGGGAGTTGTGGCACCAGGTGGATTGCTACCGCGCCGAGATGGCCGACCGCGTCGTACACATCCCGAAGGAACTAATCGAGGACCCACACAAGTGTGACCATGCCATCGAGGCAGCCCACAGCTTTGCTCTCTCCCCTGCTGGTGGGCAAGTGAACGAAGATACGTTTGCCAAGCACTTGGAGACCCGTCACCCGGGCTTGTGCGACAAGACGAGCTCCCTCATGCTGTTCTCCGTGGCCCAGAGCCTGCATGCCCTGATACGCGAAAAGCGCGACACCATCTGGGTGTTCGTCCTGAAGAACATCTACCGTCCCTTGTTCATGTCTCGGCGCTTCGACCTTCTGCTCGGCAATCCGCCGTGGCTCTCCTACCGATACGTCGAAAGATCCGAGTACCAGGAGTTCTTGAAGACACAAATCACCCGCGGGTACGGCCTGTTGCGCGAGAAGGCGCACCTGGTCACTCAATTGGAGCTCGGCTCACTGTTCATGCTTCGCTGCGCCGACCTCTACCTCAAGGAAGGCGGCGGCCTAGCCTTCGTCCTGCCCAAGAGCATTTTCTCCGCGGACCAACACGACGCCCTTCGCCGGCGCTGCTTTAAGAAGCCGAAGCCTTTCACAGTCACTGACCTCTGGGACCTCGAAGGGGTAGCTCCGCTTTTCAAGACGTCCGCCGCCGTCCTCTTTGCTACCCGCTCAGGCGGCGCGCCGCCCGACGCGCCGATACCCGGCGAGGTCCTATCGGGAGACGTTCCGAGCCGCAATGCTACCCTGCCGGCAGTGCAGGACGCGCTTGCGACGCAGCAGGTAATCATTCGCCTCTCCACGATGGGCGAACGGTCCTTCTGGTCAACCGGCCCGTCCCGGAGAACCGCGGGCAGCCCATACAGAGAGTTGTTCGATAACGGAGCCAATATCTACCCCAGGTGCTTCTGGTTCGCCGACTTCCGGCGGCACGAGGAGTTCGGCGGCGACGAATCGCTCCCCTTCCTTACTTCGTCAGAGCGGGCCCGGGAGGAGGCCAAGGCGGCCTACCAGGGGTGCGTCATCCAAGGCCCTGTCGAGAGCCGGTTCATCTATGCGACGATGCTCCCTGTCGACATGGTCCCATTCGGTCATGTCCGACTTCGTCTGGTGGTCCTTCCCGCACTTGTTCGCCAGGGGGCATTCGCGCTATTCGATGATGAAGCACACGCCCGACGACAGTTCCACTACGAGCTGGCCGACTGGCTGAAGAGGGTCGAGGCAGAATGGGCTCAGCGCCGAGGTCCCAAGATCAAGGCCAGCTCCGTCCAATGGCTCGACTACCGCAAGAAGCTGTCCAGCCAGCGCGCGCATGCACCGGTGCGCCTGCTCTATGCGAAGTCGGGCACACACCTGTGCGCGTGCGTCTTCATGCAGTCCAGCACGACACTGAAGCTCGAGTGTGGCCTGAAGGCCCGTGGGTTCGCGGTTGACCACACGACGTACCATATGGAGCCCGAGAGCGCGAACGAAGCGCACTACCTGGCCGCCATCCTGAACGCGCGCTCAGTTGACGACGCTATCAAGGACGCGCAGGCCCGCGGCCTGTGGGGCGCTCGCGACATCCATACCAAGGTCCTCGACCTGCCCATACCGCGCTTCGACCCGCAGCGCAAGGCGCACGCACGCCTGGCGGAACTGGGGGCGGAGTGCGCGGAGCGCGTCGCGGCCTGGATTCGCTCCGGCGGCCCCGGCCAAGTCCGCAGCACGGGCCTCCTGCGCCGCCGCGTCCGCGAGATGCTCCGCGACGAACTCGCCGAGATCGACTCCATCGTCAAGCCGATGCTGGGCCTTTGAACGCCTCTCCGACCGGGCCGCGCGACGTCATAGCACAGGCCACAGGGGCACCACTCCTCGTGTCGAAAAGCGAAGGGTCGTGTCGAAAAACGACCGAATTTGCGCATGAGGGCGAAAGCGGGCCCAAATAGCTCAGGGGCAAGAAGTTAGGCAGGAGAGGGCTGGCATGCGGCGTGGGCGCCTCCTGGATACTCGATAGAACCTATAGGTCCCATATGTCATATCGAGCGGGGGAGGAGACGCCGCGGCGCGGGCCGGCCCAGCGTCACTCGTAGGTGAGCCAAGCCGTGGCCGAGCAGGGCTTGTCGGCGGCGACGCGGAGCCAGTGGGCGCTGTAGCCGGCGGGGAACTCGTGGCGAACGGTCTGGCCGGGCGGCACCTTGAAGGTCTGGTAGGGACGCCAGACGCCCTTCGCCAGGAAGTCAACCTCAAGCAGGATCGAGACTTCCGTCGCGGCGTCGTGGGAGAGCTCGATGGTCTTGCGGTCGAAGCCGGTCATCAGGTAGGGGTCGGAGGGCTGGCCGGCCTTGACGGCGGTCTTGCGCCAGGGGCCGCCCTGGCCGCGGGGCTTGCCGAGCTGCCAGAGGTCGTCCACGCAGCCTGCCCAAATGCCTGTGCCATCAGGACTTACGAAGCAGTGGCCATCGGGCTTGGCGTCGGAGCGGACGCCGCTGAAGACGAGCAGGCCGCGCCAGGTGCAGAAATCGCTTATCCACTTGTCATGACAGGAGATAGGGCGAATCCCCTGGAAGTCGTCGCGGGGCACCTCGTAGAAGAGGCCGAGGGCGTTCAGAAGATAGCGCTCGGTCACGACCTCGCGGAGGCGACGGCTCCAGGGCGTGGCGTCGAAGGCGGCATCGCCCTTCGGCAGGCGATAGGTCTTGCCCCTGAACTTGGCGATGACCGAGGCGTCGTCGTGGGACAGGGTGGTGCTGTAAGTGTAGTCCCTGAGCTTAGTTAGGAGCGCCTTCGCCTCGTCGGCGGCAGCGCTGGCCTCGGCTGGACGAATGCTCAAGTCGGCTTCCACCACAGAGAGCTTCGAGCCGGCGAGAAGCCAGAGGCGATCGGCGTGGGGAATGAGCATGCCGTCCGCGTGCTCCGCCTTGTCGCCGACGGTCGAGAGACTCTGGAAGAGCTTGGTATCATAAGACTTATGGCCACTGGTCGAGTAGTGGAAGTAGGCGGAGACCACACAATCCTCGTCCGCCGTCAGCCGCACCCAGACTGCCTTCAGATCGGGGGGGAAGATGTGCCAGGTGTAGCTGGCAGAAGGCACGCGTAAGGTCTTATATGGCTTCCACTTACCATCGCCGGCCTCGTCGAGCTCGACGGTGAAGGCCACCTCGGATGGGGCGCGGTGGGAGAGGTGGAGGACGCGCTGCTCGAAGCCATAGAAGAGGTAAGGCTCGGAGGGCTTGCCGGCGGCCACGGTGTCCCCCACCCACGGCCCGCCCCAGCCGGCCGGGCAGCCCCAGCGGCCCAGGTCGGCGAGGGAGCCGAACCAGAGGTTCGACTGCGGCTGGCCGCCGAGCGGGTTGCCCATGACCGAGGTGTCGTCTGACGCTAACACTAGGCGGTTATTCCACTTACAGAAATCCGGCACCATCCGCAGATGGGTGGCGACGGGGCGGAAGCCCGCGGTCTTGCCGGGGCGGAAGTCAGGCGGGAAGGCATAGAACATCGAGGGAAAGTCGAGCAGGTAGGGGCCATCGCCGACCTCGCGGATGCGGGGCCACTCGGTGTACCAGCCGTGGTCCGGCTCGTGAGTGTAAGTGCTTTTGGGGTAACGATATGGGCGTGGTCCGTTTCGGACACCGTTAGGCGGCGGCCGTCTCGGCCGCTGAGTGGGCCACGGGTCTCCAGCGCCGCGCCCCGAATCGTCTCTGGGCGTCGCTCTGCATGT